>NZ_JBHSQS010000017.1:0-120524 GCF_042658605.1 Micromonospora vulcania
TCGCCGTGCGCTACGAAGCCACCCTCACCATCGCCGCCATCAACCAATGGCTTCGTGCCCTACGAAACACGGCCTAGCGCGGTGCCGGCGACTGTTCAGGACCGACCGGTCACGGACGATGCGCCCCTACCCGCTGACGTGACGCGTCCGGCCCCGCAGCAGGCCCGATACTGGTGATCGAACCTGTGCGGGACCGGACGCTCCCACCTGATCGGATGATCAGCCGAAGCAGTTGGGCACGGGAGGCGAACTGGGTGTGCAGTTGGTGGGCCGGTTGCCGGTGATGGCCGACTTCTGGTCCACCGTGACCTGGCCGCCGTCGTTGAAGATCCCGCCGGGGGCCAGGGCGGAGATGTTCTCCGTGACCTTGGTTTCGGTGAGGATGACCGTGCCGCCGTTGTAGATTCCGCCGCCCTGCGAGCTCGTACCCACGGCCCTGTTCCGGTCGACGTGGCTGCGCCGCAGTACGACGGTGCCACTGCCGACGTGGACGCCGCCGCCGTGCTCGATGGTGCTGTTCGTGCTGGCGGTGTTCTCGCTGATCCAGGTGTCGTCGGCGACGAACTGGCCGATCTGGTTGAAGACGCCGCCGCCGCGTTGGCCGGCTTCGTTGTGGTGGACCTTGCCGTGTTCGAGGCGGAAGGCGCCGTCGCTGAAGATTCCGCCGCCCTCGCTGCCGGCTCGGTTGTCGTTGACCTCGATGTTCCGGGCTTCGGTGGTGGAGTTGATGCCGCCGCGGATACCGCCGCCGCGGAAGCCCGCGGTGTTGTTGTCCAGGCGGACGTGGTCGAGGACGGCCACCTTGCTGTTCGACAGCCCGCCACCCGCGCCACCGATCGGCAGGATGTTGACGACCCCGATCGTGTTGTTGTAACTCAGTCGGGTGTTCTCCACGGTGAGGTCGCCGTTGTTGTAGATGCCTCCGCCGTCGTACAGGGCGCTGTTGTTGCTGATGTTGCTGCCGCCGTCCTTCTTGTCCTTGTCCCAGTCCTTGCCGTCCCAGTCCTTGCCGTGATCGCTCCGGCCGAGGATCTTCGCGAAGCCGAAGTTGGCGATTCCGCCACCCAGGCCGTTGGTGCGGTTGTAGACCACGTCGGTGTTCTCGATGGTGGCCCTGCCGCCGATGTCGATCCGGATGCCACCGCCGCCGGCGCCGACCCCACCGTCGGCCTGGCCGCCCTTGATGGTGACGTCGCGCAGTGTCAGGTCGCCGCCAACTCCGACCTCGAGAATCCGGAACGGTGTGGCGTTGGCCGCGCGGACGATGGTGGAGCCGTTCCCGTCGATCGTGACCGGCCGGGTGATGATCGGCAGGCCGACGGCACCGAAGGGTACGGGCGGAGGGGGTGCGGACCTGGTGAGCGTGTAGGTGCACTTCTCGGCGAGCCGGAGTTTCACGCCGCTGCCGGCGTTCGCCCGGACGATCGCCGCGATCAGCTCGTCGGCGCCACAGGGTACGGACCGGAAATCGTCGTCCTTGCTGTCCTTGTAGTCGCCGTCCTTCTTGCGGTCCTTGCCGTCGCGGCCGCCCGGGTCCTGTTTTCCGTTGTCGTTGCCGCTGGCCCGGCTGCCGTCGGCGAGTGCCTGCGTTCCGGTGCTCGACAGGCCGGTGCCACTCTTTCCGAACGCTCCGCTCACCCCCGGCGTGAAGGCGGCCAGGCCGGCCAGCCCGGTCAGTCCGGCCACCCCGGCGACGAGCCAGCGCGCGCGCCTCCTCTTCGGTGGACCCGGCTGCTCCGCCGCTGCTTCGCTGATGTTCGGGTGTAGATAGTTGGACATCGAGCTACCTAGCCCTTCTCCGTACACCGTGTCTCTGCACGCCACAGTCGGTGCAGAAGGCGACAAATCGGTTGCCGCCACCAGGGTGAACGTAGTCGAGCGTTCTTCGCATCAACCGGCCTTATACGAAAAGTACCTGCATTCGGTACATACATCACCGCTGGGCGAGAAAGCGCAGGTACTCCACCCGGTCGAACGGGTTGCCGTCGGCGCGGGTCCGGCGCGGCGGGTCACCGGACACCGGGCGGTCGCCACCGGGCACCGACGACCACAACCCCTCCCCGCTGGACAGGTCCGGCAGCCGCCGCTGCGCCTCCGGCTCGGCCCGCGCCGGCAGCACCCCGCCGATCCGCCAGCCGGCCGCGATCTCGTCGGTGCTGTCGACCCGGGCGCCGAGTCGACCCAGGTACGACGTGACCGGTCCGAGCCGGTCGGCCGGTACCTCCGCCTCGAACCGGCGGCACGGCTCGAAGACCCGGGTGCCGGCCTCGGCGAGCGCCTGCATGAGGACGTACGGCGCCAGGTCCCGGAAGTGCCCGGCCGTGGTGATCGGCGACCAGTAGCCGCTGTGGGTGAGGGTGACCCGGATGTCGGTGACCGGCCAGCCGTGACATCCCTGGTCGAGAGCGGCCCGGGTGGCCTCCTCGATGGCCTTGTGGAACGACAGCGGCAACGCGCCGAGTCCGACCGCCAGCCGGTAGACCACCCCGGAGTCGGGCTCGACACGGAACCCGACGGTGCCGAAGAAGCCGTGGCCGATGATCTCCACCGCCGCGCCGGTGCCGGTCGGCCGCTCGACGTGCAGGAGCCGGCCCGGCCCGAACTCCGCCTCGATCCCGTACGTCTCGGCCAGCGTGGCCGCCAGCACCTCGCGCTGCACCTCGCCGTAGAGCAGCACGCTCGTGCCGCCGTCCGGGGCCACCCGGGTCCGGATGAGCGGGTCGGCGTCCGCGATGTCCAGCAGCGCGGCGTGCAGCGCCAGCGTCCGGGCCGGGTCACGGGGTCGAACCACCGCCTCCAGGGTCGGCGCCGGAAAGTACGACCGCCCGTCGAGTCCGGTCGAGCTGCCGACCTGGTCGCCGAGGCGTACCCCGGTCAGGCCGGCGACCCGGGCGATGTACCCGGCGGTCAGCGCCGCCGGCTCCTGGTTCCGCCCGGTCGGGTCGGCGTGCTCCGTGGCCGCGTCGAGCACGTCGAGCCGCGTGATCCGGGCGCGGGTAGCGGTGATCCGGCCGTCCGGCTCCCGGCGGTACGCGACGACCCGCTGCCGCGCCCGGAGCCGCCCGCCGTACGACCGCAGGTACGCCACCCGCTCGCCGGCGGAGTCGCGTTCGATGGCGAAGACCCGGGCCCGCGGCTCGGGCTCGGCCGGTGGCGACGCCGGGAGCAGGGCCGCGATGGCGTCCAGCAGCTCCGGTACGCCGGCCCCGGACATCGCCGAGCCGAACAGCAGCGGGTGGACCTGTCCGGCCGCGGCCTGCACCCGAAGCGCCCGGTCGATCCGGTCCGGGTCGGGCGGCAGGTCGTCCACCAGGGCGGCCAGCAGCTCGTCGTCGTGCTCGGCGAGGACCTCGGCGAGTCGGAGGGCGCCGCTCCGGTCGTACCGCGGATCGGAGAGCTGGAAGGCGGCCCCGGGGGTGCCGGGCGCGCGGACCGTGCCCAGCGGGGCGACGGCCGGGGTGAGCAGCCGGCGCACGTCCGCGACCAGCTCGTCGCTGCGGGCACCCACCCGGTCGATCTTGTTGACGAAGATCAGCGTGGGGAGCCGGAGCGAGCGGAGGATCCGCATGATCCGCCGGCTGTGCGGTTGTACGCCCTCGACGGCCGAGAGCACCAGGATGGCCGCGTCGAGCACCCCGAGCGCGCGTTCGACCTCGGCCACGAAGTCGCTGTGCCCGGGGGTGTCGAGCAGGTTGACCTGGCGGTCGCGTACTCCGAACGCGGTGACCGCGCTGCGGATGGTGATGCCACGGCGGCGCTCGATCTCGCCGGTGTCGGTCTGGGTGGTGCCCGCGTCGACGCTGCCGAGCCGGTCGATCACGCCGGTGGCGTGCAGCAGGCGTTCGGTCAGGCTGGTCTTACCGGCGTCGACATGGGCGACGATGCCAAGGTTGACGGTCTGCATGGGCTGACGGGTCCTCGAAAGCTCGCGTCCGGATGGGCGGGAAGGTTTCGAGTCCTCGCATCGCCGTGCTCCCGTCGGTCGTTTCGATCCCGTGTTGGCACTGTGCCGGTGGCCCCGGTCCAGCCGGGCCCAGGGTCAGGCTGGCACGGCCGGGCCGGCCGTGCCACCGAATTGCTACGCCGGCGACTCGATCGCGTCGAGGAGCACCTGGAGCACGTGCCGGTACGACTTCCCGGTGGCCCGGCTCATGCCCATCTCGCAGGTCCGGTTGCAGGAGGCGTACGCGTCGTGGTCGCGCTGGTTGACCTCGGCGGCCTGAGCCGCGGTGGCGCTGGCGGTGACCTCGGGATGCAGCAGCCCCCGGTCGCCGGCGAAGGCGCAGCATCCCCAACTGTCCGGCACGGTCACGGTGTCGGCGACAGCCCGGGCGACCGTCCGCAGGTCGTCGATGCCGCCCAGGTGCACGGTGGAGCAGGTGGGGTGCAGGGCCAACGAGCCCAGACGCCGGGGCTCCGGCAGCGTCGGCAGGAGGTGCTCGGCGGTGAACGTCACGCTGTCGACGAAGCGCAGAGCGGCATATCGGGCCCGGTCCCGCTCGGCCAGCGCGGCGGTCAGCTGCGTCAGCCCGTGCGTGCAGGATGACGCGTCGCAGACGATCGGCAGGCGGCCCTGGTCGCTGGCCTCCCAGAGCACCGCGAGGGTCCGCTCGGCCATCTCGCGGTGACCGGCGGGGTAGCCCTTGGACTGCCAGGGCGTCCCGCAGCACAGGCCCGCGGTGCCGGCCGGTACGACGAGCGGCACCCCGGCCAGTTCGGACAGGCGCAGGAACGCCGCCGCGGAGCCGCCGGACGGGCCGTCCTCGGGGGCGAAGATGCTGCCGATGCAGGCCGCGAAGAACACCGCGCGTGCGTCCGGCGCGCTGCGGGGTCCGGGGCGGCGAGCGCCGGCGCGCGGCATGTCGGCGCTCCACCGCGGCACGAGTTCGGTGGCACCGAGCCCACGGATCACCTCGGTGGCGGCGCGGGTCACCGGTGTCGGTACGACGTGTGCCGCGTTCAGCCCCACCCGGACGCCGGCCACGGCCGCCTTCCAGTGCCGGGCGGCACCGCGGGCGGTGCGCTGGGCGAGAGGGCTGTGCCGCTCGGCGCGCAGCCGCTTCATCGCCGCGCCGGTGTCGATGCCGACCGGGCAGGCGGTGACGCAGAGGCTGTCCGCGGCGCAGCTGTCCACCGCGGCGTACGCGTAGTCGGTGGTCAGCTCCCGGCGGCGCTCCTCGTCGCCGGCGGCGGTGGCGAGGGCGATCTGCCGTTGCAGGACGATGCGCTGACGGGGCGTGGTGGTGACGTCGGCGGTGGGGCAGACCGGCTCGCAGTAGCCACACTCGACGCAGGCGTCCAGCTCGGGGTCGACCGTCGGGACGGCCTTGAGCTGCCGCAGGTGCACGGTCGGGTCGTCGTTGAGCAGGACGCCGGGGTTGAGCATGCCGCTCGGGTCGCACAACCGCTTGAGCTCGCGCATCACGTCGTACAGCTCGTCGCCGTACTGCCGGCGGACGAAGGGGGCCATGGCCCGGCCGGTGCCGTGCTCGGCCTTGAGTGTTCCCCCCTCGGCCAGCACGAGCTCCACCATGTCGTCGGTGAACCGGGCGTAGCGGTCGATCTCGGCCGGTGTGTCGAACGACTGGGTCAGCATGAAGTGCAGGTTGCCGTCGCGGGCGTGTCCGAAGATCACCGCGTCCGGGTAGCCGTGCTGGTCGAACAGGCGGATCAGCCCGTCGCAGGTGCCGGTCAGGCGCGGCAGAGGCACCGCGACGTCCTCCAGCAGGGCCGTGGTGCCGGGCGTACGGGCACCGGCGACCGCGGTGTAGAGGCCCTTACGCAGGTGCCAGAGCCGCGCCCGTTCACGCGGCTCCCGGGTCAGTTCGGTGCCGGTGACGGCGGGCAGCTGGTCGAGCACGGGCCGGGCGTCGGCCAGCGTCGCGGCCAGCCGCTCCGCGCTGTCCTCGGTGAACTCCACCAGCAGCGCGGCGTGCCCGGTGACCGTCAGCTCCCGCAGGGCCCGGCTCGCGTCCGGGTCGCGTTGGCTGACCCGTAGCGCGGCCGCGTCGAGCAGTTCGGCGGTACGCGCGCCGGCGGCGAGCAGGGCGGGCAGCGCGTCGGTGGCGTCGGTGAGACCGGGCAGGATCAGCAGGCCGGTGGCGGCGTGGTCGTGGATCTCGACGGTACGGAAGACGGCCTCGGCCACGAAGCCGAGCGTGCCCTCGCTGCCGATCATCAGGTGGGCGAGCATCTCGACCGGGCTGCTGTGGTCGAGCAGGGAGTTCAGCCCGTACCCCATGGTGTTCTTCATGGCGAACAGCCGCTCGATCGTGGCGCGCGACCCCGGCGTCGAGCGCACCCGGTCGCGCAGGCGCAGCAGCCCGGCGTGCAGCTCGGGCTCGTCGGCCCGCAGCCGGTCGTCGGCGTCGCGCGCGGCAGAGTCGACGACGGTCCCGGACGGGAGGACGAAGCGCAGCGACTCCATGGTGCGGTACGCGTTGTCGGTGGTGCCGCAGGTCATCCCGCTGGAGTTGTTGGCCACCATGCCACCCACCGTGCAGGCGGCCTCGCTGGCCGGATCGGGGCCGAGCCGGCGTCGGTAGCGGGCCAGCCGGGCGTTGGCCTGCCGGATCGTCAGGCCGGGCTGGAGCCGGATGCGGCGGCCGTCGTCGAGCACCTCGGCGTGCCGCCAGTCGGTGCGGACGTCGACCAGCACGCCCGCGCCGCCGGCCTGCCCGGCGAGGCTGGTGCCGCCGCCGCGCAGGGTCAACGGCACGCCGGCCTCCCGGGCGCCGGCCATCAGCGCGCCCACCTCGGCCGCCGAGGTGGCGCGGACCACGGCCTGCGGCTCGAAGAGGTACGGCGAGGCGTCGTGGGCCGCCGCCAGCCTGCGGGGCAGCTCGGTGCTCGCCCGGGTCGGATCATCGAGGCGCGAGCGCAGCAGCTCGGCAACCTCGCGGGCATGGGCGTCGGCCGCGGTCGGCGTGGGTACGCGTACGGGTCTCATCGGCGGATCCTCCCGGGAACGTGGTCAGCCGGCCACCGGAGGCACGGCGGGACGGTCGACGATCACCAGCCGTCGCGGCGCGCTGTCGACCGGTGCCGGCAGCCGCAGCGGCTGTCGGCCGGGGGTGATGCTGCCGAGCACGGAGGCGTGTCGCGCGCCGGTGCCCGACGGCAGGGTGCCCGGCAGCCCGTGCACGGTCAGGTAGCCCAGCAACGCGAAGGCCAGCGCCTCCTTGGCGTCCGACGCGACGCCCACGTCGTCGCTGGACGACAGGTGTACGCCCGGCAACTCATCGGCGATCATGCGCATCAGCGTCGGGTTGTGTGCGCCGCCGCCGGAGACGACGAGCCGGGTGACGCCGCGGTCGCGGCAGGCGTCGGCCACCGTGACCGCCGTGAGCCGGGTGAGCGTGGCCAGCACGTCCTGCGGATCGGGCGTCGGCGCGTCGGCGAGGGCGGCGAGCAGGTAGGGCAGGTGGAACAGTTCCTTGCCGGTGCTCTTCGGGCCGGGCAGCCGGTAGTACGGCTCGTCGAGCAGCCGCCGCAGCAGGTCCGCGTCCACCTGCCCGGCAGCCGCCCCGCGCCCGTCCCGGTCGTACTCCTGGGCGCCCGCGCTGAAGTGGCGCGCGGCGGCGTCGAGGAGCGCGTTGGCCGGCCCGGTGTCGAAGGCCACCGGATCGGTGTCCGGCGCGACGACGGTGATGTTGGCGATGCCGCCCAGGTTCAGGGCGGCGGGGACGCCGGGCAGGCCACGCAGCAGCAGCGCGTCGAAGAGGGCGACCAGGGGGGCGCCCTGGCCGCCGGCGGCGACGTCGCGGCTGCGCAGGTCGGCCACGACCGGAACACCGGTGGCCTCCGCGATCCAGGCCGGCTGACCGAGCTGGAGGGTGCCACGGACCGTGCCGGCCTCGACCCAGTGGTGCATGGTCTGGCCGTGCGAGACGACCAGGTCGGCGTGGCCGTCGCAGAGCTCCGCCAGGGCCCGTACGCCGGCCTCGGCGAAGGCCTGGCCGATGCCGGTGTCCAGCACGCAGATCGCCTCGGTGCTGGTCGGCGCGGGCGGCAGAGCGGCGGCGATCTGCGTGCGCAGCTCGTCGGGGTACGGGTGGCTGAGCCGGCCCAGCGGGCGCATCCGCAGGGTGTCGCCGCTCAGCTCGAACTCGGCGGCGGCGGCTTCGATGCCGTCGTACGAGGTGCCGGACATCAGGCCGATCACGCGCATCAGGTCCTCCTTCACGCCCGGCCGCCGGGCGCCGTCGCCTCGGCCGCCTCGTCGCTGCGCCGGTGGTCGTACGGCACCGCGGGGGCCGGGTGGAACCGGCTCGACACCGCGCCGACGAGCAGGGTGATCAGGACTCCGATCGGCACCAGCCACTGCGCGGCGATGGCGGTGGGGACGGTGGTCCCGGCCGTCGTGACGTCGATCTTGACAGAGCGGACGATGTAGGTCATCACCGCCACGGTGACCAGGAAGGCGATCACCGCGTCGACCTGGTTGGCCCGCCGGACCAGGCGGCCGAGCAGGAAGGCCCCGAGCAGGGCCCCGTAGGTGTAGCCCGCGATGGTCAGGCCGGTCAGGTAGACGTTGCCGGTGCTCGAACTGAACGCGCACGCGAAGATCGCCATCAACACCGCCCAGACCAGGGTCATCACCCGGGCGAGCCGGAGCATCACCTCGTCCGACGGGACCTTCCGGAAGAAGCTGTGGATGAAGTCGGCGACGGTGGAGTTCGACATCGAGTTCAGCGCCGACGACAGTGAGCCCATCGCGGCACCGAGGATGCCGGCCACCAGCAGACCCGAGATGCCCACCGGCAGGGCATGCAGGATGAAGCTCGGGTAGAGGTTGTCGCTGCTGTCCAGGCCGAGTTCCTTGAAGGTCTGACCCTTGTTGTACGACCACAGCAGCGCGCCGACCAGCGAGAACGCCGCGAACTGGATCACCACGAAGATGCCCGAGGAGATCATCGCCTTCTGGCCCTCGCGCAGCGTGCGGGTGGACAGGATGCGCTGCACGATCAGCTGGTCCGATCCGTGGCTCGCCATCGCGAAGATCGCGCCGCCGATGATCGCGGTCGGCAGGGCGAACGGGCTGGTGAGCACGTGTGCGAGCGTGAAGTTGGTGTCGAAGAGCTGGAACTTGCCGGCGTCCAGCGCCTGCGTATAGCCGTCGAAGCCGACGGCGTGGCTGAGCACCGCGATGGCCAGGATCGCCCCGCCGAGGTAGAGCCCCATCTGGATGGCGTCGGTCCAGATGACCGCCTTGATGCCACCGAGGTAGGTGTAGACCACCGTGATGAGGGTCAGCACGATGATGATGGCCTGGTAGCCGACATTCAGCCCGAGCTCGTCCAGGAGCAGCTTGATGGGGATGGCCGAGGCGAAAAGCCGTACGCCCTCGGCGAGCAGGCGGGTGAAGACGAACGTCACCGACGCCAGACCCTGGAGTTTCAGGCCAAACCGCTCACCGAGGTACTGGTAGGCGCTGACGAAGCCACCCCGCTTGTAGAGCGGAATCAGCACCGCGGCCACGACGACGCGACCGATGACGTAGCCCAGGGCCAGCTCGACGTTGCCGAACCCCTGACCGCTGTAGGCCCCACCGGGCACGCTGATCACGGTCAGGACGCTGGTCTCGGTGGCGACCACGGAGAACGAAACGGTCCACCAGGGCAGCCGACCCTCGCCCACGAAGTAGTCCTTGGCGGATTTCTGCCTACCGGACAGGCGTAGTCCGACGAAGGCGATCACCACGAGGTACAGCACGATCACGACGAGGTCGAGTTGACGCACAGCTCACTCCCAACCAGCGGTTGTCGATAAGTGACGTTAGTCGAGGGTAACGCGAAACTTTTTGCCACTGACCGGCCAGCCTGGCTACGCTGTGGTCTCAGCCTGCTGGTATGGGGATGGGGCGGTGGTCCAGCAGAGCACACCCGGCGCGCCCGGCGGCCGGCGACTGGACACCAGCGAGAGGAACGATTGCCCCGTGGACCTCAGCACCCTCGGCACCGAGACCCGCAACGACAGGACCACCGATCTCGACCGGATGTCGCCCACCGAGCTGCTCCTCGCGATGAACGACGAGGACCGCTCGGTCGCACAGGCCGTCCGCCGGGCCGTTCCGGAGATCGCGGCCGCCGTCGACGTCGTCGTGGCGTCGCTGCGCCAGGGCGGGCGACTGATCTATCTCGGCGCCGGCACCAGCGGCCGGATCGGCATGCTCGACGCCGTCGAGATCCCACCCACCTTCGGTACGTCGCCGGACCGGGTCATCGGTCTGCTCGCCGGCGGGGCGGGAGCCTTCGGTGTGGCCGTCGAGGGCGCTGAGGACAGCCCGGCCGGCGCCGTCGCGGACCTCGACGCGGTTGGCCTGACCGCCCGCGACACGGTGGTCGGGCTCGCCGCCAGCGGTCGTACTCCGTATGTGGTCGGTGGTCTGGCACACGCCCGCGCGCGCGGAGCGACGACCGTCTCCGTGGCCTGCAACCGGGACGCGGTGATCAGCCGGTACGCCGACGTCGCCATCGAGGTGCCCACCGGCCCCGAGGTCCTCACCGGCTCCACCCGGCTCAAGGCCGGCACCGCCGAGAAGCTCGTCTGCAACATGCTCTCGACCGCCACGATGGCCCGGCTCGGCAAGGTCTACGGCAACCTGATGGTGGACATGAACGCCACCAACGAGAAACTCGTCGACCGGGCGCGTCGGATCGTCGCCGAGGCCGCCGACACCGACCTCGACACCGCGGCGCGGGCGCTCGCCGCGGCCCACGGGCACGCCAAGACGGCCATCGTGCTGCTGCTCGCGAACTGCACCGCCGAGGAGGCCGCGGCACGGCTGCGCGACGCCGACGACGACGTCCGGGCGGCCGTGGCGGCCTGACCCGGGGCGACGGGGCGACGTCGTCCCGTCCGGTCAGTTGGAGACCGAGCGCAGCCGTTCGGTGAGGAAGGCGCGCTCGACCTCGTTCTCGGTGAGGGCCAGGGCCTCCTGGTACGCGTCGGCCGCCGGCGCCCGCTGGTTCAGCTGGCGCAGGAAGTCGCCGCGGGCGGCGCTGAGATAGCCGTAGGTGGCCAGCACCGGCTCGGCGAGCAGCGGCGTGAGCGCGTCGAGACCGGCCTGCGGGCCGTCGCGCAGACCCACGGCCACGGCACGATTGAGCTCGACCACCGGCGAGGGCCAGAGCCGCAGCAGGACGTCGTACAGCCCGACGATCTCCGCCCAGTCGGTGTCCTGCCAGGTCGGCGCCTCAGCGTGTACGGCGGCGATCGCGGCCTCCACGGCGTACCGCGTCGGCGGCTGGCGGCGCAGCGCGTCGGTCAGCAGGGCGACGCCCTCACTGATCAGCCGGGTGTCCCAGCGCCCGCGGTCCTGCTCCGAGAGGAGTTGCAGCCGCCCGGTGGCGGACCGGCGGGTGTCGGCACGGGCGTGGATGAGCAGGAGCAGCGCCAGCAGGGCGCTGATCTCGGCATCGTTCGGCATGAGCAGGTGCAGCAGGCGGGCGAGGCTGATCGCGCTGTCCACCAGGTCCCGGCGGACGAGCTGCGCACCGGTCGGTGCCGTGTGGCCGGTGGTGAAGATCAGATGGAGGACCTCGAGGACCGCGCTGACACGCTCGGCGAGGTGCTCAGGAGGCGGCACGCGGTACGGGATACGGGCGGTGGCGATCTTCTTCTTGGCCCGGGTGATCCGCGCGGCCATGGTGGACTCCGGCACCAGGAACGCGCGGGCCACCTCGGCCGTGGACAGCCCGCAGACCAGCCGCAGCGTCAACGCGACCTGAGCCTCGCGGGACAGGGCGGGGTGACAGCAGGTGAAGACGAGCCGCAGGCGGTCGTCATCGAGGCCGTCCTCGGGGCCGGGCACCGCCTGCTCGGACACCAGCAGCGGTAGGGCCCGGCGAAGCACCGACTCCCGACGCAGCACATCCAGCGCCCGGTTCCGGGCGGTGGTCGTCAGCCACGCAGCGGGGCGATCGGGGATGCTGGTCGGCGTCCAGGTGTGCAGCGCCTGCGCGTAGGCGTCCTGGGTGCACTCCTGGGCGAGATCCAGGTCCCGGGTCAGGCGTGCCGTCGCGGCCAACACCCGGGCCCAGTCGCGGCGGTGCGCCTGCGCGACCGCCGCGACGACCTCGGCGCTCATCCGTGCTCGACAACCGGACGGATCTCCACCCCACTGTGACCGGCGGACACCTCGTACAGCCCTGAGGTCAGAGCGATCACCTCGTCGAGGTCGGCGGCTTCGATCAGGTAGTAGCCGCCGACCGCTTCCTTGGTCTCCAGAAACGGCCCGTCGGTGATGGCCAGCCGACCGGTCGGATCCGCGCGCAGTGCGGTCGCGACATTCGCCAGCTCCAGCTGCTGGCCGTCGAGGATGGCCGGCCCCGCTGCGACGGAGAAGGCGTGGTGGGCCTCGTCGCGCTGCCGCAGCTCCTGCGGGGACATCGCGGCCCACTGCCGCTCGTCGCCGTAGATGAGGATCAGGTACTTCGCCATGTCGGACATCCCATCGTCTGGAGCCCTGCCCGGGCCCGCCTACCTGTCCGACGAGTCAACCCGACCGTCGATCGACATTCGCGGGAACAATTTCGTCAGCGTGGAGATTCGCTGCCGCGACCTGGACCGAGCACCGCGACCTGGACCGAGCACCGGGGCCTGGTCAGGTGAGCCGGCCGTCGTGGGCGAGCAGCGCGATCTGGGTACGGTTGTCGAGGTCCAGCTTGGTCAGGATGTGCGAGACGTGGGCCTTGACCGTGGTCACGTTCATCAGCAGCTCGCTGGCGATCTCGGCGTTGGAGCGGCCGTGCGCGATGGCCAGCACGACCTCGCGTTCCCGGGGCGTGAGCAGGGCCAATTGGTCGCGCGCCCGCTCGTAGGACTCGGCGCCGAACGCCACCCGCTGCATCAGGCGGCGCGTCACGCCCGGCGACAGCATCGGATTGCCGGCCGCGACGGCGCGGACCGCCTGGCTGATCCGCTCCGGCGGGGTGTCCTTGAGCAGGAAGCCGCTGGCGCCCGCCCGCAGGGCCCGTACCACGTGTTCGTCGGTGTCGAACGTGGTGAGCACGATGACCTCGGGCGGTCGGTGGCGGCGGCGCAGGCGCTCGGTGGCGGTGATGCCGTTCACGCCGGGCATCCGGATGTCCATCAGCACCACGTCCGGCATGTGCCGGTCCACCGCGGTGATCGCCGCACCGCCGTCGGCGGCCTCACCCACCACGACGATCCCGTCGGCGCCGTCGAGCATCATCGTCAGCATCCCGCGTACGAGGGGATCGTCGTCGACGATGACGACCCGGACCACGCCCGTCACCTCGGCCACGGCAGCCACGCGGTGAGGTGGAACCGACCCGAGGCGTCGATGTGGTGGCCGACCCGACCGCCGGTGAGCGCGGCCCGTTCGGCGAGACCGATCAGGCCGGCCCCGCCGTCCCCGGTGGCACCGCCGTCGAGCGTGGTCGGGTTGCTGACCTCGATGCTCAGGCCGGAGCCCGGCGCGCCGCCGAGAGCGAGCAGGACCGGCTGCCCGGCGGCGTGCTTGCGGGCGTTGGTCAGTGCCTCCTGCGCGATCCGGTACGCGGTGCGGCCGACCGTCGGGGGGATCTCGACCGGTGGGCCGAGCGGGTCGTCCACCTCGATCTGCTGCCCGGCGGCCCGCGCCTCCTGGACCAGACGCGGCAGGTCGGCGAGGGTCTGCCCGGGTGGCGCGTCCGCCGGGGCTTCGGCGTCGTCGCTGCGCAGCAACGTGATGACCTCGCGCAGCTCGTCGAGGGCGTGGTGTGCGCTGGCCCGGATCACTCCGGCGGCGGCGCTGAGCCGCTCGGGCGGCGCGTCCGGCCGATATTCCATCGCGCCGGCCGCCGCCGCCAGCAGGGACAGCCGGTGGGCCAGCACGTCGTGCATTTCCCGCGCGATCCGGCTGCGCTCGGCCGCCCGCGCCTCGACGACCCGCCGTTCCTGCTCCTGCTCAGCCCGCCAGGCCCGGTCGCGCAGTGCCGCCAGCAGGGCGTGCCGGGCCTGTGCCCAGGTGCCCCAGCCGAGCAGGGCCGCGTACGCGGCTGTCATCAGCACCAGCCGCCACCCGTACGGCAGGCTGGGCATCGGCCGCCAGAGCGCCAGCACGGCCTCGCCCACCACGCCGAGCGTCGCCACCGCCGCGGCCTGCCGGAACGGGCGACTGCGGGCGGTGAACAGCACCGCGAAGCTCGCCACCGGGGTGGCCACCGGCGACAGCGCGACCAGGAGGCCGGCCAGCACGCCACCGACCTCCGGGCGGCGGACGACCACCGGAACGAGGGTCAGCGCGGCCACCGCCAGCGCGACGTCGGCACCGACCAGGACGGTGGAGCTGGAACGGGTGGCGGACCACAGCGCGGTGGCGACGAGGACGCCGATCGCCGCGGTCGTCACGCCCACCGGGGTGGAACGCCATGCCCGCGGTGGGTCGACCACGCACCTCGCCACATCCACCAGCGCAGGCTACTGGGCGCGCAGCGCGCCGGACCACCTCCTTTGGTAGTACGCCGCGCCGCCGACGGATGTACCCGCCGTGGCTCTCGGACCGACGTGCCCGGCCCGGCCCGATCGACAGACTCGGGGAATGACGAACACGCTTGTCCTACGTCGAGTCGCGGTGGCGGCCGGCGCGATCCTGGTGGCCGCGGCCGAGTTCGCGATCCTGCACTCGGCGGCCGGCGTCGAGCTGGCGGTCAACTCCGGGGACTCGACCCGGCAGGTCACCGTGGCCGCGGTCGTCGTGGCCGCCGCGCTCGCGGCACTGGCCGGTCGGGTGCTGCTCGCGGCGCTGGAACGCTTCACCGGCCGGGCCCGGATCTGGTGGACCTCGATCGCAATCGCGGTCCTGCTGCTGTCACTGCTGGTCGGGCCGCCGAGCGGTGTCGGCGGGGGAGCGAAGGCGACTCTCGCACTGCTGCACCTGAGCGTCGGCGTCGTCCTCATCGTGGGCCTGCCCCGGCCGCGCTCGCAGGGGCGGAACCGATGACCACGCTGACCGTACGCAAGCAGGACGGGGCCTTCGTCCTCGACTCGGGCGCCGGGCCGCGCGCCTCGCTGCGTACCGGCTGGACCTGGCGGTGCGGCGAGATCCGTACCGGCGCGGGCCTCTGGACGGTCGAGCCGACCGACCGCCGGCGGATCGGGTTCGCCGCGCAGGCCGAGCACGGCGCGGCGGTGCGGCTCGACCCGCGCCGGTCGCACGTGCCGGGGCCCGGCGGGGTGGCGCACTGGGCGTTCGGTCGCCGCGGCGGTGAGCTGACCCGCGACGGGCATCGTCTCGCGGTGCGCCTTTCCGGCCGGCTCGGCGGGCCGGTCCGTGTCGAGGTCACCGGCGAATGGGCCGAGGTGGAGCTGGTGGCGCTCACCGCCTGCTTCGCGCTGATGAGTCGCCGTCGGCGGCAAACGCTGATCATGATGGCGGTCATCGGTTCCGCCAACGGCGGCCCGATCGGTTGACCCGAGGCGTGTCCGGCGATGCGACCGGGGGCGGCCTAGGACCCGCCTTGCCGATCCTGGACCGGTGTCCCCGTCCGGGCGGGTGTGACCCGGCGCGTAGCTGCGGGGCGGGTGGGGGGACGGGCGGTGGTCGGCGTCGGCCCGGCGGCGCGGCCCGGCCCCGGCCCGGCGGCACGGCCCCGCCCCGCGTCCACGGCGAGGAGGGCGAGGGCGACCAGCGTCAGCAGCCCGCCGACGAGTGCCAGCGGGCGTGCCCCCGAGGTGGGCAGAAGCGTGCCACCGAGCAGCGATCCGCCGGCGATGCCGGCGTTGAAGGCGGTGCTGACGCCGGCCGACGCCATGTCGGTGCTGCCCGGAGCCAGTTGCAGCATCCGGTTCTGCACGGCGGAGCCGAACGCCGCGTAGGCGAGGCCGATCCCGGCGAGGAGTGCGACCACGGCGGGCCGGAGCGCGCCGAGCGCGTACAGGCCGAACAGCGAGGCCGTCCCGATGCTCAGCGGCGTCAGCAGGGAAGCGACCGGCCGGGTGTCCAGGGTCCGGGTGGCGGCCAGGGTGCCGACGACGCCGGCCGCGCCGGAGACGAACAGCAGCGGTGCCAGCACCGCGTCGGCGAAGCCGCTGACGTCGAGCAGGAACGGTGTGACGTAGGTCTGCAGGGTCATGAAGCCGCCGATGCCGAGGGCGGTCGCGATCAGCAACCAGGCGAAAGCCCGCCGGTCCGGTGCGGTGCCCCGGGCGGCGCCGCCGGCGGCCGGGGGATAGGAGGGAAGGAGGACGAGTACCGCGGCGGCGATCGCCAGACCGATCCCGGCCAGCACCGCGAACGCCACGCGCCAACCGGCCTGCTGTCCGAGCCAGGTGCCCAGGGGTACGCCGAGCACCGGGGCGAGCGTCGCCCCGGTCGAGAACAGCGCCACCACCCGGCCGCGTACCGCGACCGGGAAGGGCCCGGTCACGGTCGCGGTGGCGATGGACCAGAACAGCGCCTGGGCGAGCGCGGTCAGGAGGCGGGAGCCGGCCAGCACGGCGTACGTCGGCGCGAGCGCGGCAGCGGCGTTCGCGGCGGCGAACAGGAGCATCGTGACGCCGAGCAGCTGACGCCGGGGGATCCGCTGGGTCAGCCGGGCCAGCGGTACGGACGCCAGCACGACCACGACGGCGTACCCGCTGACCAGCAGACCCACCTGGGAGCGGGACCGGTCGAGATCGGGTGCGATGTGGGTCAGCAGGCCGACGGGCAGCAGCTCGGTCGTGATGAACGCGAACGCGGCGAGCGAGAGCGCGACGAGCACGGCCCTGGCCCTTCGCGGCGACACCTGCGGCGCCATGGCCCACCCCCTCAGGTTGGTCACCGTAATCGAGGGGCCCGACACCGTTCGAACCGCCGCCGGGGGGTCTGGACGTTTCGCCCGCGCGAGAGGGGTATTCAGGCGTACCGGCGTGGCCGGCGGTAACAGCGTCACGGAGTAAGGGAGCGCGTGTCATGCCCGATCCGCAGCCCACCATTGTTCTCGTGCACGGCGCGTTCGCCGAGTCGTCGAGTTGGAACGGTGTCATCGAAGGGCTGGGCGCCGCGTACAACTCGGTGGCCGCCGCCAACCCGCTGCGGAGCGTCGCGGGCGATGCCGCGTACCTGCGGGACGTGATACGCGGGATCGGCGGGCCGGTCGTCCTCGTCGGCCACTCGTACGCCGGCATGGTGATCACCCAGGCCGCGGCCGACGAGTTGTCCGTGCGTGCTCTCGTGTACGTCAACGCCTTCTGCCCGGACACCGGCGAGTCGGCGCTCGCGCTGTCCGCAAAATTCCCCGGCAGCACGCTCGCCGACACGCTGGTGCAGTATCCGGTGTCGACCGGCGGCAACGAGGTGGCGATCGGCCAGGACACCTACCACGAGCAGTTCGCCGCGGACGTGTCGGCCGACCGGGCCGCGCTCATGGCCCGGACCCAGCGGCCGATCACCGAACAGGCCCTGAACGACAAGCTCTCCGGCGCCCCCGCGTGGCGATCGCTGCCCAGCTGGTTCGTGTTCGGGGACGCCGACAAGAACATCCCGGTCGCCGTGCATCAGTTCATGGCCGAGCGGGCCGGCCCGCGGGGCCAGCGCGAGATCGTCGGCGGTTCGCACGCGGTGGCGGTGGCCCGGCCGAGCGAGGTCGCCGAGACCATCATCGAGGCGGTCCGTGGCGTGGGCGGTTGACGGGCAGCCGGTGCGGCCGGGGGACGCCGGCCGCACCGGCTGCCCTGGTGGTGGTCCGCCGTCACGGAGGGGACGGTTCGACGACGGGCCCGATGGGGCATCGGTGCCTCGGTAGGTGAGGCAGCGGAAGGGGACCGGCGGCCCACGGGACTGGGCGACCGGCTCAGGTGCCGTGGACCTCCAACTCCCACAGCGAGTAGCCGTACGCGGGCAGGGCCCGTTGGGTGCCCTGGACGCGCACATAACGGCCGGTCGCCGAGATGGCGATGTCGTCCACGCCGCCGTCGCCCGTGGTCGTGGTGTGGACCGGCGACCAGGTGACGTTGTCCGGGGAGACCTGGATCTGGTATGCCCGCGCGTACGCCGCCTCCCAGGTCAGCCGCACCCGTTCGAGGGTGCGGGACGCGCCGAGGTCCACCGAGATCCACTGCGGGTCGGCGTACGCGCTGCCCCAGCGGGTGGCCGCGTTGCCGTCCACCGCGTTGGCCGCCACGTGCGCGCTACCGGGCTCCACACTGGACGCGGTGACCGGCCGGCCCCGGGAGAGCAGGGTGCCACCGGTGGCGGTGCCGTAGACGTTGAGGTCCCACAGCGAGTAGCCCCACTGGGTGGCGCGCTGGGTGCCGTACACCCGTAGGTAGCGGCCGGTGCCGCTGACCGTGAGGTCGTCCACCCCGCCGTCTCCGGTGGCGGTGCTGTGGATCGGTGACCAGGTCACGTTGTCCGGCGACACCTGGACCTGGTACGCCCGCGCGTGAGCCGTCTCCCAGGCCAGCCGCACCCGGTTGATCGCGTACGTGGCACCCAGGTCGACCGAGATCCACTGCGGGTCGGCGTACGCGCTGCCCCAGCGGGTGGCCGCGTTGCCGTCCACGGCGTTGGCCGCTGCGTGCGTACTGCCCGGCTCGACGCTGGACGCCGTCACCTGCCGGCCCCGGGCCAGGTCGCTCGCGGGTGGCTCGCTCGGGCCGTCCGTCCTGATCCGGACGTTCCGGTAGTTGATGTCCATCCCGGCCCCGTCGTTCTGCAACCCGATGTAGCCGTTGGCGATGGCCCGGCTGCTGACGTAGTCGTTGATCTTGACTCCGTTGAGCCAGATCTCGACCCGCTGGCCGTGCACACCGATCTCGTAGGTGTTCCAGGAGCCGGGTGGGTTGAGCGCCGCCGCGCGGGCGGCCTGGTCGGGTGCCTGGAAGCTGTAGACGCTGCCGGTGGTGCGCGTCGGGTCGCCGTCGGTGGCGTCGATCTGGATCTCGTGACCGGCGTTGACCGGGCCCCACGGGTCACCCTGCGGATCGGGGAATCCGATGAAGACCCCGCCGTTGTCGTCGCCCGGCATCATCCAGTCGACCTTGAGCGAGTAGTTGCCGAAGGTGCGTACGGGGTACCAGAGCAACCCCATGCCACCGTTCGACGTGAGGGTGCCGTCGGCCAGGGTGAAGCCGCCCGGCCCGGCCTGGCGCCACTGCCCGAGGCTGGCCTGCGTGCCGTCGAACAGCGGGGTGTAGCCGGGCTCCGGCCGGCAGTCGGCCGCCACTGCCCCGGCCGCCACCTGGATGCCGCCGAGCAGCATCCGGGTGAAGTTCGGGTCGCTGTAGCTCTGCTCGGTGTGGCCGAGGCCGGTGTACCAGGAGCGTCCGCCGCCGTAGCTGTGGCACCAGGTGATCGGGTGGTCGCCACCCATTGACCCACCCGTGTACGACGACTCGTCGAGGCTGGCCAGCACCTTGACCGCGGAGCGGGGGTTGGCCCGGTAGTTGTACCACTCGTCGGTGCGGGGCCAGGTCGACGGCAGGTGCGCGGTGGAGGCGTTGGCCCGGTCCTCGACCCGGACGGTCGCCTGCTGGATGGCCGGGTGCGAGGCGAAGTACGCCCCGACCAGGCCGCCGTACCACGGCCAGTCGTACTCGGTGTCGGAGGCGGCGTGCACCCCGACGAAGCCACCGCCGCCGGCCATGTACGCCTCGAACGCGCCCTGTTGGCCGGCGTTCAGCACGTCGCCGGTGGTGCTGAGGAAGACCACCGCCTGGTACTGGGCGAGGTTGGCCGTGGTGAAGGTGGCCGCGTCCTCGGTGGCGGTGACGGTGAAGCCGTTCGCCGCACCGAGTTGTTGGATGGCGGCGATGCCGTTCGGAATGGAGGAGTGCCGGAAGCCGGCGGTCTTGGAGAAGACCAGGACCTTGCCCAGCGGTGCGGCCTCGGCCGGGGTCGCGGCCACCGTCGTCGCACCGGTGGCGACGGTGAGTTCGGCGACCACGGCGGCGGCGAGGGCGGTGATGGTGCGTCTGCGCATGAGGGCTCCTTGTCAGAGGGCGACCAGGTCGAACTTCTCCCAGGGGCCGATCGCGTCCCGGTTCGCGATCAGTGCCTCGGCCCCGCCGTTCTCCGCGACCACGTACCGGTTGTTCACCGTCGCCCGCAGACTGACCGAGCCGTCCGCGTTGCGTACTAGGGCGAAGGTCTCCCACGACCCGGCGGACGGCCGGTTGGCGATCAGCGGGTTGGCGCCGGCGTTCTCGGCGCAGACGAACTGGTTGTTCACCCGGGCCCGTAGCGCGATGTTGCCGCCGCCGAGATCGACCTGGTCGAACTGCTCGGAGCTGCCCACGCTGGTGGCGGACGCGACCAGGTTGCCCGCGCCGGCGTTGGTGGCGCTGACGTAGCGGCCGTTCGCCTGGGCCCGCAGCGCGACCGCGCCGGTCGCCGGTGGGCTGCCGCCGGTGAGGATCCGCAACGCGTCGATCATGCCCACCGAGGTGGTCTTGTTGACGATCCGGATCGTGTGCGAGCCGTTGGTCAGCCCGGTCTTGCGGAACACGACCTGCTGGGCCTGACGGGGGCCGGAGACGTTCAGGTTCACGTTGGTCTGCAGGACGTTGTCCAGGTAGACGTCGACGTTGCCCATGTCGCTGAACTGCTCGGACAGGTACTCCACCCCCGTGCCGGTGAAGGTGTAGCTGGCGGCCGAGCCGACGGTGGTGCTGTGGTGGGTGTCGTCGTTGTAGTCGCCGTACCCCCGCGCGGTGGTGTGGTGCCAGTTGGCGTCGTAGGTCAGCATCGTGTCGTTGACCAGTCCACCGCCTCCGGCGCCGCCGAGGCCCAGGGTCGAGGCGGTGCCGGACAGGCTCTTCTCGCCCTGGTTGGCGGTGCCGGTCAGGGTGGTGGTCGCGTACGACGACAGTGGCTTGGCGGTGCGCTCCAGCACGTACACCGTGTTCGCCGCGGTGGCGAAGCTGATCTCGGCGGCCGAGGTGGTGGTCAGCACGGCGTTGTCCGAGGTACGACGGACCCGGACCTCCTGGCCGCCCCACGGGTTCACCACCCGGGCCGTCTTGCCGTACTGGCTGCGCAGCCCGACGTACTTGACCTCGCCGGCCTCCCGCTCCGAGCTGACCAGGAACCCGTCCTTGGCGAGCAGCGTGAACTTCCCGACGAAGCTGGCGTCGGTCGGCACGGCCGGGAAGACCCGGATCTTGTCGTTGTACGACTGGAGCAGCGACTCGTTCATCGCCGTCAGGTGTACGCCGAGGTACTCGAAGACGCCGTTGGTGTTGTTGGTCATCCCGTTGGGGTAGTTCTGGTACTTCTGCAGCATCGTCCGCATGCCCTGGAACGCCTGGTTGCCGAGCCCGAGCCGGGCGGCGTGCACGTGGTCGTTGGACCAGACGTTGCCGTACGGGTGGGGCCGCACGTTCCAGGTGTTGATGGCGGTCTGCTGGTCGGGGTAGCCGATGCCGGTCTGGTCGTACGGCCAGGCCAGCTCCAGCGCCACGTTCTCGTTGTTGCGGGTCTGCGAGATCGGCGGGTCGTGCGGCAGGTACGCCCCGTTCTGGACCTGGTACGGGGCCAGGTTGTTGACGATGCTCTGCCAGTTGGCCCGCAACCCGGCGTCGAGGCCGAGCTGCTGGCTCACCTGGATCGTGAGCGGGAAGAGCAGCCGTACCGCCGCCA
Organism: Micromonospora vulcania; assembly: GCF_042658605.1. Classification (NCBI taxonomy): domain Bacteria; kingdom Bacillati; phylum Actinomycetota; class Actinomycetes; order Micromonosporales; family Micromonosporaceae; genus Micromonospora; species Micromonospora vulcania. Next base: position 21,572 of record NZ_JBHSQS010000017.1, read on the forward strand.
GGTCGGTGATCGCGTTGCGGACGTCCCAGTACGTCTCGTGGGCGTTCGAGTTGGCCATGTACCACCGGCCGGTGCCGCTGTCGTAGTCCAGCATGTCCTCGTAGAACTTCACCGCCTCGCGCATGTACGGATAGGCGGTGTTGCGCAGGTACGTCTCGTCGTTGCTGTACCGGTACTGCAGGTACATGTTGTAGGCGGCCTCGGTGCCGGTCGAGTAGAGGTCGTTGACGTAGTCGCTGTTGACCGTGCCCCGGGCGTTGCCGTCCCAGCCCATCGTCTCGGGCACCCAGAGCCCGTCGCTGCCGTAGCGGGTGGTGGTGTACGACTTCAACGCGGCGAGGTTGCGGCTGTAGAGCCGGTTGAAGCCCGCCAACAGGTCGACGTGGTTGCTGGCCAGGAACGAGTTGTAGACGTCGCGCTGGTTCCAGTACCAGTACCCGTTGCTCCACTTCGAGTTGTCCTGGGTGGCCCTGAAGACCCCGTTGATGAAGTGCAGCGGGTAGTTGCCGTAACCACCCGCCGCGATCATGTAGGTCGCCAGGTAGTAGACGTTCTCCAGGTAGTCGGCGTCGCCGCCCGCGTTGGAGTACTGGACGAACGACTTGGCCCAGAAGTCGTGCCACCAGTTGCGGTAGTTGTTCAACGTGGTCGTGTAGCCGGCGCTCTTGGCCGCCGCCAACTGGTTCTTCGCCTGGTTCACCGAGTTGAGGCCGGGCGAGTTGATCCGGCTGGCCGCGGTGAACCACACGGTGTAGCTCGACGTGGGGGTGATCGTCAGCCGGACCCGGGTGCCGTTGACCACCTGGGAGGAGTACGCGGCTCCCTCGACCGTGGCGGCCAGCGTGTACCCGAAGTTGTTCGCGTCGGTCTGCCCACGGCTCAACCCGACGCCGGTGGCGTCGGCGAAGGTCGAGACGGTACGCCAGGTGTTGAGGTCCGGGACGTCCGCGATGTTCTGGACGGTGTTCATGTCCCACAGGCTCAGGTCGAGCCCGACGCTGCTCACCCCAGGTCGGGTGTCCTCGACGTGGATGCCCATCACCTCGGAGTTGGGCGCGCCCAGCACCGTGACGGTGCGGTTGTTGTCGTACTTCGTGGTCAGTGTCCCGTCGTACAGCGAGAGGCGCTGCTGGAAGGTGGTGTAGCCGGTGTCCATCTGCGGGTTGCTGTAGAGGTTGACCAGCCCGGCGGCGTAGGTCGACTGCTGGGCCAGGTCGACACCGGAGACCTGGGCGGTCAGGCCGTTGTCGTTCCAGACCATGGCGCCGGTACGGCCGTTGCCGACCGTGAGCCCGTGCAGGGGGTTGGTGTTCGGGCGGTTGTAGACGATGTCGTGCTTCGCCAGGTAGCCGGCCCGGTTGACGTTCAACGTCCCGGTGCTGGTGCCGAACGCGGCGTCCGTCGGTGCCGCGGTGGCTGGCCCGGCCGGTCCGACGGCGACGACACCACCGGCGAGCAGGACGGCGAGCGCGATTCGTAGCGGCGTCGTCATCTTCATCGACACGATCTCCTCTGGATCGTCCGTGTGGATGCATGTCTCGCACCCCGGGAGGTGCCCCGGTCTGCCCGCGTCCGCCGAAACGAGGGCGATGTCGAGACGACGTGGAACGGTGCCCACCGCGCCGGGTTGACGGCAATACGATGAACATCGACCCACATCGTTAAAGTGCAGTTAACATCGGACGTCTTCGAGGGTCAATCCCTCGGCAGCGGAATTCTTCGGCTGCGCCCGTCGAGAGGTGACGCGAGACATCCGACCTATTAGCGTGCCGCCGGTCGAGCCGGAGTGGCCGGCGGGTGCGGATCCCGCCGGCCACCACGCCGAAGCGTCACGGGTGGTTGGTGAGGTACCCGCCCATGGTCGAGAAGTAGTCCTGTGCGGCAAGCTCGGTGCCGTCCTCGGTCCGGACCCGGGTGATCAGCAGGCCCGGGTTGCGGCCGTGGCGCGCGTCGGCGCCGGCGACGATCGCCACGCCGTCGCCCTCGCGGTAGAAGATCCGTCCGGGGGTGCCGCCGTACCGGGCCTCGGAAACCTCCGCGGCGAGGACCGCCAGTCGCTTGCCGCGGTGGTAGGTGTACGCGCTCGGGTACGGGTAGGACTGCGCGCGGACCAGCCGGTCCAGGTCCTCGGCCGGCCAGGTCCAGTCGATCCGGCAGTCCTCGTCGGCCCGCTTGTGGAAGAAGCTGGCCCGGGACCGGTCCTGTGCGACCCAGTCGGTGCGGCCCGAGGTGAGCAGTGCGAGGCCGTCGACGGTGATCGGGCCGAAGAGTTCGAGCGTGCGGTGGAAGAGGTCCGTCGTCGTGTCCCGAGGGCCGACCGGCACCGCCCGCTGCAACACGATGTCCCCGGCGTCGAGGGTCTCGTCCATGACGTGTGCGGTCACGCCGACCTCCTTCTCGCCGTTGATCAGTGCCCAGATCAGCGGGGAGAAGCCCGCGTATGCGGGCAGTAGCGAGTCGTGCACGTTCAGCGTGCCGAACCGGGGGAGGTTGAAGATCTGCGGCGGGATCCAGGTGCGCCAGTTGGTGGCCACGATGACGTCGGGTTCGGCGGCGCGCAACTGCTCCATGAGCTCGTCGCCGTCCGGACGGTTGCGGAGCAGGACCGGGACGCCGTGCTTCTCGGCCAGCTCGGCGACCGAATCGTCCCAGATCTTCTCGTAGGCGTGGTCGCTCTTGGGGTGGGTGACGACCAGCACCACCTCGTGTTCGGAGTTGAGCAGCGCCTGCAGGGTGCGGTGCCCCCAGGTCTGGTACCCGAACATGATGACCCGCATGGGCGATGTCCCTCCTTCGCATCGGAGTCCGCAGTGGACTCCAACTTCGCACCGACGTGGCTTGATGTCGCCGTGGCGCCGATCGTACTATAGGTTAGCCTTGCCTAAGTGGCACAGGGTGTTCGTTGGTGTACGTCCTGCGCAGGCGTCGATCGTTTCCATACCCGGGCGTGGCCCGGCCCACGTGATGGGACGCGTATGTCAGAGGAACTTTCCGGTGGTGGCGAGCCGCCAGTCCATGACCTTGTCGGTGTCGGGTTCGGGCCGTCCAATCTGGCCCTGGCGATCGCGATCGCCGAGCACAACGCCGACCTGCGAGGGACGCCCGGCGCCCGGGCGGTGACCGCCGCCTTCGTGGAACGTCAACCGCGGTTCGGTTGGCACCGGGGGATGCTCCTCACGGACGCGACCATGCAGGTCTCCTTTCTCAAGGACCTGGTCACTCTGCGTAATCCCCGGAGTGACTTCAGCTTCCTCAGCTATCTGCAGAGTCGGGACCGGTTGATCGACTTCATCAACCACAAGAACTTCTTCCCGTCCCGGGTCGAATTCCACGACTACCTACAGTGGGCCGCCGAGCGCGTCGATGGTGACGTCGCGTACGGCCACGAGGTGGTCGCGGTGCACCCGGTGATCCGCGCTGGTGAGGTCGCCTACTTCGACGTGGTTGCCCGCGACGTGACCGGCGCCGGCGAGCCGCGCATCTATCGGGCCCGCAATCTCGTGCTGGGCACCGGCCTCGTCCCGCGCCTGCCGGACGGGGTGACTGCCGACGACCGCATCTGGCACACCCGCGACCTGCTGCCCAACGCGGAACGTCTGAAGGAACTGACCCCGTCGCCGTCGCGGATCGTCGTCGTCGGCGCCGGGCAGAGCGCCGCCGAAGCGGTGGACTACCTGCACCGGGAGTTCCCTGGCGCCGAGGTGTGCGCGGTGATCACCCGCTACGGCTACAGCCCGGCCGACGACAGCGCATTCGCCAACCGGGTCTTCGATCCCGCGGCGGTGGACGACTACTTCATGGCATCGCCGCAGGTCAAGCAGATGATCCTCGGCTATCACGGCAACACCAACTACTCCGTCGTCGACCATGACCTCATCGAAGACCTGTATCGCCGTGTCTACCAGGAGAAGGTCCGCGGCGAGGAGCGGCTGCGACTGCTCAACGTGTCGAGGGTGGTGGAGGCGGAGCGCGCGGGGGACCGGATTCGGACGGTCGTCGAATCGATGATCACTGGTGCCCGCACGGCGCTGGACGCCGACGCGGTGGTGTTCGCCACCGGTTACCGGACGCCTGACCCGGCCTGGTTGCTGGGCGATGTCGCCGCCGAGTTCCAGCGCGACGAGGCGGGCCAGGTGATGGTCTCCCGGGACTACCGGATCGAGACCACGCCGCAGGTCCGGGCCGGGGTCTACCTGCAGGGCGGCACCGAACACACCCACGGCATCTCGTCCTCGTTGCTGTCCAACACGTCGATCCGGTCCGCGGAGATCCTCGAATCGATCGTTGAATACCTCGAGTTCACCGCCGAGTCGATGGCCTTCGACTCGCCACCGACGGCCTCGTACGCGCACTGAGAGCGGGTTCCGATCACCGCGCCGGCCACGACCGTGGCCGGCGCGGCTCGGCGTCGGTGGTTCAGTCGGTACGCGGGGCGCTCAGCGGTGCCAGGTGGTGCCGCCCGGCCGGGATGATCAGCGGCGTGCCGCTGATCGGGTCGACGGTGATCTGGCAGTCGATGTCGAACACCTCGGCCACCATCTCGGGGGTGATGACGGCCGCCGGGTCGCCCTGCGCGACGATCCGGCCGGCCTTCATGGCGACCAGGTGATCGGCGTACCGGCAGGCCTGGTTGAGGTCGTGCAGCACCATCACGACGGTCCGGCCGTCCCGCCGGTTGAGGTCCACCACGAGGTCGAGGACGTCGATCTGGTGCGACAGGTCGAGGAACGTGGTCGGCTCGTCCAGCAGCAGGACCGGCGTCTCCTGCGCCACCGCCATCGCGATCCACGCGCGTTGCCGCTGCCCGCCGGAGAGCTCGTCGACCGGACGGTGGGCCAGCTCGGTCATGTCGGTCGCCGCGAGCGCGGTGGTCACCGCGGCTTCGTCCGACGTGGACCACTGACGCCACCAGGTCTGGTGCGGCGAGCGGCCCCGGCTGACCAGATCGGCCACCGTCAGGCCGGCCGGGGTCACCGGGGACTGGGGCAGAATGCCCACCTGGCGAGCCACCTGGCGGGTCGGAAGGCTGTGAATGGCCTCGCCGTCGAGCCGTACGCAGCCCGCGGTCGGGGGCATCAGCCGGGCCAGCGCGCGCAGCAGCGTCGACTTGCCGCAGGCGTTGGGACCGACGATCACGGTGATCCGGCCGGTCGGCAGGTCGAGGTCGAGGCCGTCCACGACGATTCGACCGGGGTACGCCAGCCGTAACCGCTCAGCTCGCAGGTCGGGATGGTGCCCGGTCATCGTCAGCCTCCAGTGCCGGCTCGGTTGGCGCGAGCGAGAAGCCGCAGCAGGAATGCCGCGCCGAGCGCGCCGGTGACGACGCCGACCGGCAGGTCGGCGTCCGGGATGAGGTACCGCGCCAGCAGGTCGCTGGTGAGGACCATGAACGCCCCGGTCAGTGCGGAGGTGACCGGTGGCGGGGTGGCCTGTCCGGCGAGCCGTTGTGCCACCTGCGGCGCGGCGAGGGCGACGAACAGTACGGGCCCGGCGGCTGCGGTGGCGAACGCCACCAGCCCGACGCCGGCCAGGAGCAGACCGAACCGGGCGCGCTGGACCGGGGTGCCGAGGCCCCGAGCCACGTCGTCGCCGAGCGAGAGAGCGCGGCTCCAGACGGTCAGCAGCAACGTCACGGGCAGCAGTACGCCGACCGCCACGGCCAGCGGCAGCACGGTCTCCCAGCCGCGACCGTTGACGCTGCCGACCAGCCAGCCGAAGGCCTCCTGGGCCTCGTGGAGCTTGGCGCGGGTCAGCAGATAGTCCGTGGCGCTCGTGCACATCCAGGAGATGCCGATGCCGATGAGAATGATCCGATACCCGCTGGCCCCGCGCCGCCAGGCGAGCAGATAGATCAACAGGGCCGTGGCGAGCGCGCCGAGCACCCCCAGCGTCGAGCTGCTCAGCCCCGCGCCGGTGCCGAGCACGATTCCGCCGACGACCGCGGTGGTCGCCCCGGCGTTGATCCCGATCATGTCCGGGCTGGCCAACGGGTTTCGGGTGATGGTCTGGAAGATGGCACCGGAGACCGCGAACGCCGCGCCGACGAGCAGACCGGTCAGTGCGCGGGGCAGCCGCAGTTCGCGGACGACGAACGCGGGACCGGGGTCGTCGGAGCCGGCCAGGGCGCGCAGTACGTCCGGCAGGCCGACCGGATAGTCGCCGAGCGCGAGGCCGACGCAGAAGACGACGAACGTCGCGGCGGCCAGTGCGACGCAGACGGCCAGGGTGCGTGGCCGCAGCACGCCGGAGACCGGCGGCACGGCCAGCCGGAACGCTCCCGGCCGGATCGGGGTGACCCGGGTGCTCGTCACAACTCCGCCACTCGTTGACGTCGAACCAGCGCGATGAAGAACGGACCACCGACAAACGCGACCACGATGCCGGCCTGCACCTCCTCGGGTCGGGTGACCACCCGACCCACGATGTCGGCGAACAGCAGCAGACATGGTGCGAGCAGGGCGGTCACCGGCAGCAACCAGCGGTGATCCGGCCCGGTGATCATTCGCGCGACGTGCGGCACGACGAGTCCGATGAAGACGATCGGGCCGGCGATGGCGACCGCCGTGCCGGCCAGCAGGGTGATCGCCAGCACCGCCTGGATCCGGATCGTGCCGAGCCGGCGGCCCAGGGCGATCGCGGTGTCGTCGCCGAGCGCGAGGCTGTTCAGTGCCGGTCCGGCCGCGATCGCGAGCAGCGCGCCGACGGCCAGGAACGGAGACATCCGCCACAGCAGTCCGGGGTCGGCGCCGGTGAGGGAGCCGGCCGACCAGAACCGGAACCGGTCCAACGCCTCGGGATGCCGGAGCACGATCGCGCTCGTACACGACCCCAGCAGGAAGGTGAGCGCGATACCGGCCAGGGCGATCTTCACTGGGGTCGCGCCGCCGTGGCCGAGGCTGCCCAGCAGATGGACGGCGACGGCGCCGGCGAACGCTCCGGCGAAGCCGAACCAGACGTACCCGGTGGCGGAGCTCAGGCCGAGGCCGGCCACCGCGACGACGATGGCGAACGAGGCGCCGGCGCTGACGCCGAGAAGTCCCGGGTCGGCCAGCGGATTGCGGGTGAGGCCCTGCATCAGCGCGCCGGACAGTCCGAGCGCCAGCCCGACCAGGACGGCGCAGAGGGTCCGGGGCAGTCGTACGCCCCAGACGATCGCGTCGACCTGCGGGTTCGTCGCGCGTGCGGTGGCCCGGTCGAAGACGGCCCGGTAGACCTCGTCGAGCGGGACGGCCTTGCTGCCGGCGGCGAGCGAGAGCACACACAGGCACACCAGGAGCGCGGCCGCGGCGATCACCAGAGTCGTCCGCGCCGAGCCCGGCACGGCACGCCGTTGCGGGCTGTTGCCCGGTCCGGTCACGGTTTCGGGCCCCGCAGCAGCTGTCCTCATCCTGCCTCCATGGTGGAGATGCTAGGGGTAGCCCACCGCCGGCCGAGCAGACCGGGGTCCCTTGTTAGTTAGGATAGCCTCACCTATGATGTGGCCGATTGTGTCGCCTCGTCGGAGGGAATCCGTTGCTCACGTCGCCGAGATCCACCGCGCACTCGCGCGCCCACTACCGGAGCCGCTCGACTGTGGCGCGGATGACCGCGGCGCTGGCAGCAGCCGTCCTGGCCCTCACTGGCTGTGGTGGCACGGACACCGCCTCGCCCAATCCGCAACCGAACACCTCCGCGACCACCGGCTTTCCGGTGAGCGTGCAGCACAAGTACGGCACCACCGAGATCGCGGCGGCGCCCACCCGGGTGGTCACCCTCGGGCTGAGCGACCAGGATCCGGTGCTGGCGCTCGGCGTCGTCCCGGTCGGCGCGATCGACTGGTTCCTGGAGCGGCCCTACGGCAAGTGGCCCTGGGCGCAGCCGCTCTGGGCCGGCAAGACCCCGGAGATCGTCGGCGAGCGCGACGAGTACAACCTGGAGAAGGTCGCCGCCCTCAAGCCAGATCTGATCATCGGCCTGTACTCGGGCATGAGCAAGGACCAGTACGACAAGCTCGCCAAGATTGCGCCGACGGTCGCCCAGCCCGTCGGGTTCGACGACTACGCCGCGCCGTGGCAGGACATGACCCGGCTGGCCGGCAAGGCGCTCGGCAAGGAGGCCAAGGCCAACGAGCTGATCGCCGCCATCGACGCCCGGCTGGCCAAACTCGCCGCGGAGCACCCGGACTTCGCCGGTAAGTCCGTCGCCGTGGTCGAGCCGTACGAGCCCGGCAAGTACGCGATCTTCGCGCCCACCGACCCCAAGGTCGTCCTGCTGACGAAGCTCGGCTTCACCGTGCCGAAGGCGATCGTGGACGCGGCCGGTAAGGAGTACGCGGCCGAGATCGGCTCCGAACAGCTCTCCCTCGTCGAGGTGGACAAGCTGGTGTTCCTCACCGCGGACGCCAATACCGAGCCCACCGTCAAGGCCGACAAGGTGTATCAGACGCTCGCGGTCGCCAAGGAGAACCGTGCGGTCTTCCTGCCGTACGAGGAACCGCCGGTCGGCGCCGCGCTGTCGTTCAGCACGGTCCTGAGCATCCCGTACGCGTTGGACCAGCTCGTACCCCTGCTGTCCAAGTAGACGCCCCCCCCAGAACCAGTCCACCGAACCGACTTCGCCACCGAGGGGCGGTACTTCGCTGTGCCCGAAAGTCTTCCGACCAGCGCCAGTGAGCTGGTGCGTACCGACGCCCTCGAGACGCCGTTGGCGACCTGGACCGAACTCTTCTCGGTCCAGGTGCGCCAGCGGCCGCAGGCGGTGGCCGTGGTCTACGAGGACACCGCCCTCACGTACGCGGAACTCGACGAACGGGCCAACCGTCTCGCGCACGCCCTGATCGCCCGGGGCGCGGGGCTGGAACGCGTGGTCGGGCTCTGCCTGCCCCGCTCGGTCGACCTGATCGTGGCCGTGGTGGCGGTACTCAAGACGGGTGGCGCGTACCTGCCGATCGACCCCGAGTACCCCACCGAGCGGATCGGCTACCTGCTCGCCGACGCGGCGCCGATCTGCGTACTCACCACGGTGGAGTTGCGGGCCGTACTGGAGTCGGACGTCGTACCGTCGCCGGTGCTTCTCGATGATCCGGGGTTCGCCGACGAGTTGGCCGCCCGGTCCGCGGCCGAACCCACCGACGTCGAGCGGGGTGGCGCGCTCACCCCGCTCGGCGCGGCCTATGTCATCTACACGTCCGGGTCGACCGGGCGCCCGAAGGGCGTCGTCGTGTCGCACTCCGGCGTCGCGAAACTGCTCGCCACCGCCACCGACCGTCTCGCGGTCGGCCCGCACAGCCGGGTCCTGCAGTTCGCCTCGCCGAGCTTCGACGTGGCGTTCTTCGACCTGTGCCTCGGGCTGCTCACCGGCGGGCGGCTGGTCGTCGTGCCGGCGGACCGTCGGGTGCCGGGCCCGCCCCTGACCGAGTACGCCCACGCCCACGGCGTGACCTTCATGATCCTGCCGCCCGCGCTGCTCGCCGCGCTGCCGGCCGAGTGCGACCTCCCGGCCGGGGCGACCCTGCTGGCCGGCACCGAGCGGGTGTCCGCAGAACTCGTCGCGCGGTGGGCGCCCGGCCGGTCGATGTTCAACGCGTACGGTCCGACCGAGGTGACCGTCAACTCCACCCTTGGCCGGTGCGACCCACAGACCCCGCCCGGCGCCACGGTGCCGATCGGCGTGCCGGACCCGGACACCCGGTGCCACGTCCTCGACGCCACGCTGCGCCCGACCCCGGTCGGCGTGGTCGGCGAGTTGTATCTGGGCGGACCGGGCCTGGCCCGTGGCTATCTGGGCCGCCCGGCGCTCACCGCGGAACGCTTCGTCGCCGATCCCTTCGGCCCTGCCGGCGAACGGCTCTACCGCACCGGCGATCTCGTACGCCAGCGTGAGGACGGGCAGCTCGAGTTCGTCGGCCGCGCCGACAACCAGGTGAAGGTCCGCGGCTACCGGATCGAGCCGGGTGAGATCGAGACGGTGATCGGTCAGCATCCGGCGGTCGCCCAGGTGGCTGTCGTGGCGCGCGAGGACCGGCCCGGCGACGTGCGGCTCGCCGCCTACGTGGTGCCGCGACTGGACGGCCCGTCTCTCGACGTCACCGGCGACGCCGCCGCCGATCAGGTCGGGCAGTGGAAGCAGTTGCACGAACTGCTGTACACCGCCGGCCGTACCGAATCGTTCGCGGAGAACTTCACCGGCTGGAACAGCAGCTACGACGGGCTGCCGATCCCGGCCGAGCAGATGCGCGAGTGGCGCTCGGCCACGGTCGACGCCATCCTCGCCCTGCGCCCGCGCCGGGTGCTGGAGATCGGTGTCGGCAGTGGCCTGCTGCTCAACCGGATCGCGCCGCAGGTCGAGGCGTACTGGGGCACCGATCTGTCCGAGGAGGCCATCCGTACGCTCCGCGGCCAGGTCGCCGGTACGCCCGAACTGGCCGGCACGGTCGAGCTCTCGTCGCGGCCGGCCGACGACGTGCAGGGGCTGCCCACCGGCTTCTTCGACACCGTCGTGATCAACTCGGTGGCGCAGTACTTCCCCGGCGTCGACTACCTGCTCGACGTACTCGCCAAGGCGGTCGGCCTGCTGGCGCCGGGCGGGACCGTCTTCCTCGGCGACGTCCGGCACCTGCGGCTCCTGCCGGCGTTGCGGGCCGGTATCGAGACGCTTCGCCACCCCGACGACGCGGACCCGGCGACCGTCTGGCCGGCGGTACGGCGTGCCGTGCGGTGGGAGGGCGAGCTGCTGGTCGACCCCGACCTGTTCACCGCCTGCCGAGCGGCCCTGCCCGGCGTCGCCGACGTGGAGGTGCGGGTCAAGCGGGGTCGGTTCCACAACGAGCTGAGCCGGTACCGCTACGACGTGGTGCTGCGTACCGAGTCCACCAGCGCCGACGACGAGGCCGCCCCGGTGGACGAGCTGGCGTGGCACACGCTGCCCGGCGGACTGGCCGGGCTGAGCGCGCGCCTGACCGCGGACGCCTCCCGCCCGGTGCGGGTCACCGACCTGCCGAACGCCCGGCTCACCGCCGACGTCGCGGTGCTGCACAGCCTCGATCCCGGCCCGGACACCGCGCCCCACGGGTCGGCCGTTGACCCGGAGGACCTCTACCGGCTCGCCGACGAGCACGGCTGGCAGGCGGCGGTCACCTGGACCGCGGACACCCGCGACGGGCGGTTGGACGTCGTCCTCACCCCGCCCGGAGCGCGGCAGCCGCAGGCCTACCGGGCCGGACGCACCGAACCGGACCCGCACCGGTACGCGAACCGCCCGGCGCCGTTCCGTGACGTCAACGCGCTGATGACCGCGGTGCGTGCGCACGCGCGGAGCTGGCTGCCCGACTACATGGTGCCGTCCGCGTTGGTGCCGCTGGACCGGCTGCCGATGACGACCGCCGGCAAGCTGGACCGGGCCGCGCTGCCGGCCCCCGACTTCGCCGCGCTGACCACCGGCGGTGCCGCCCGCGACGCCCGCGAGGAGGTGCTCTGCGCGCTGTACGCGGAGGTGCTCGGCCTTCCCGAGGTGGGCGTGGACGACGACTTCTTCGCCCTCGGTGGCGACAGCATCGTGTCCATCCAACTGGTGATCCGGGCCCGGCAGGCCGGCCTGACCGTGACTCCGCGGCAGGTGTTCCAGCACCGTACCGTCGCGGCATTGGCCCCGTTCGTCACCACGACGGCGACCGACGTGGTGGACGATCCGAACGCCGGCGTCGGTGACCTGCCGCTGCTGCCGATCATGGCCTGGTTGGACGAGTGCGGTGGCCAGTTCGACGCGTTCAACCAGTGGCTGCTGCTCCGCCTGCCAGCCGGAGCCACCGAGGACGGCCTGGCGCGCACGTTGCGGGCGGTCGTCGACCGGCACGACGTGTTGCGTACCCGCCTCGTCCGGGCCACCGCCGGCACGCCCGGACGGCTCGTGGTCGCGCCGCCCGGCTCGGTCGCGACGGACGGCTGGCTGCACCGGATCGACGCGGCCGGCCTGCCCGAGGGCCGGGTACGCGCGCTGGCGGACGACGCCGCGCGGCAGGCGGGCGGTCGGCTGGCCCCCGAGGGCGGCGTGATGGTGCAGGCGGTCTGGCTGGACACCGGCGCCGGTCGCCCGGGATACCTGGTGCTGGCGGTGCATCACCTGGTCGTCGACGGCGTCTCGTGGCGGATCCTGCTGCCGGACCTCGCCGAGGCGGGTGCCGCCGTCGCCGAGGACCGGCCCGTCGCGCTCGCACCGATCGGCACGCCCCTGCGCCGGTGGGCGGAGATCACCACCGCCGACGCGCAGCGCCCGAACCGGATCGCCGAGCTTGCACACTGGACCGATCAGCTCGTCGGCCCCGACCCGGGGCTCGGGGAGCGTCCGCTCGACCCGGTCGGTGATCTGGCCACCGTGCGGCGGATCACCCTGCGTCTGCCCACCGGTCCCACCGCCAAGCTGCTGAGCAGCGTGCCGGCGGCGTTCCACGCCGGGGTCAACGACGTGCTGCTCACCGCCCTGGCACTGGCGGTCACCGACTGGCGTCGACGCCGTGGCGTCGACACGCCGCCGGTGCTGCTCGCCCTCGAAGGGCACGGCCGCGAGGAGCAGATCCATCCCGAGGTACGCCTGTCCCGCACGCTCGGCTGGTTCACCAGCATCTTCCCGGTACGCCTCGACCTCGGCCAGGCGGACGTCTCCGACGCGTTGGCCGGTGGCCAGGACGCCGGTACGGCCCTGAAGCGGATCAAGGAACAGCTGAACGCGGTACCCGACCACGGCCTCGGGTTCGGCCTGTTGCGCTACCTCAATCCGGAGACCGCTGCCGTCCTGGCGGCACTGCCCACCCCGCAGATCAGCTTCAACTACCTGGGCCGGTTCGCCGTCGCCACCCACCAGGACGCCCCGTGGACGCCGGTTCCCGGTGCCGGCGTGCTGGCCGGCGGGTACGACGCCGAGATGCCGGTGGCGCCGTACACGGTGGAGGTCAACGCCTTCACCGAGGACTACCCGGACGGGCCCCGGCTCGGGGTGACCTGGGCGTACCCCGGCGCCCTGCTGGACGACGCGAGCGTCGCCGAGCTGGCCGAGGGCTGGTTCGCCGCGCTCACCGCGCTGGTCGAGCACACCGCCGCACCGGGCGCCGGCGGACACACCCCGTCGGACTTCCCGCTCGTACCGCTGGAGCAGGACGACGTCGACGAGCTGACCGCCGCGGTGCCGGGCCTCGCCGACGTACTCCCGCTGACCCCGCTCCAGGACGGCTTCTACTTCCACGCCAACACCGGCGACACCGACCAGTACGAGGTGCAGCAACTCGTCACGCTGGACGGGCCGGTGGACGCCGCCGCCCTGCGCCGTGCCGTGCAGGCGGTGCTGGACCGGCACGCCCCGTTGCGGGCCGGCTTCTTCGAACTCGCCGACGGTCGGGTCGTCCAGGTCATCGTGGACGGTGTCGAGGTGCCGTGGCGCGTCGTCGACCTGCCGGCCGACGACGCCTCGGCGATCGAGAAGGAACTCGCCGGGCAACGGGCCGACGGCTTCGACCTCGAAGCGCCGCCCCTGCTGCGCTGTCTGCTCGTACGGCACGCCGAGGACCGGCACACGTTGGTCCTCACCCACCATCACATCGTCACCGACGGCTGGTCGGTGGCGGTCTTCCTGCGTGACCTGCTGGCCGGTTACGCCCCGTACGGTGAACCGCCGCGGCTCGCCGCGGTCACTCCGTACCGCCGGTATCTGGAGTGGTTGGCCGGTCGTGACCGGGGGGCGGCGGGCGATGCCTGGCGGGCGGCGCTGGCCGGCCTCGACGAGCCGACCCTGCTCGCGGAGCCGGCGCGGGGCAGCGCGTCGGTCCGACAGGTCGCCGTCGAGCTGCCGGACGCCGTCGCGGCCGACCTGCCGGCGCGGATCCGGGAACGCGGCCTCACCCTCGGGGCCGCCCTGCACGGCGTCTGGGGTCTGTTGCTCGGCCGGGTGACCGGCCGGCGTGACGTGGTCTTCGGCAGCACCGTCTCCGGCCGGCAGGCCGAGGTCGCCGGGATCGAGTCGATGATCGGCCTGTTCATCAACACCGTGCCGGTCCGGCTGCGCTGGCACCCGGCGGAGCCGCTCGCCGAGGTGCTGACGAGGCTCGCCACCGAGCAGGCCGAGCTGCTCGACCACCAGCACCTCGGGCTTGCCGCGATCCAACGGCTGGCCGGCGCCGGGGAGCTGTTCGACTCACTCGTGGTGCTGGAGAACTGTCCCGACCACACCGGCCTGTCGGCCCCGGACGGTTCGCTGAGCGTCACCGACGTCGCCTTCCGCGAGGCCACCCACTACGCGGTCAGTCTGCTGGTGGCGTCCGGGCCCCGGCTGGGGCTCACCATCGAGTACGACGAGGCACGGGTCGCACCGGCCCTCGTGGAGCAACTACGCACCGGACTCGCCCGGCTGCTCGCCGCGTTCGTCGACGCGCCCGCCGCCGCGGTGGGCCGGATCGCCCTGCGTGCGGCGACCGTGCCCGCGCTCGTCGGGCCGCGACTGGACGACCCGCGGACCACCCTGCCCGCGGCGATCGCGGCGCAGGCCGTACGGACCCCCGAGGCGATCGCCGTGCTGGCCGGCGAGCGCACCCTGACCTACCGCGAACTGGACGACCGGGCCGCCGAGCTGGCTGCCCGGCTGGTCGCGCAGGGCGCCGGACCCGAGCGGATCGTGGCCGTGGCCGTGCCACGTCGGGCGGAACTGGTCGTCGCGCTGACCGGCGTTTTGAGGTCCGGCGCGGCGTACCTGCCGTTCGACCCGACGCACCCGGTCGAGCGGCTCGCCGCGGTGCTCGCCGACTCCGGGGCGCGCATCGTGGTGACCACCGCCGAACTGGTCGCCCGTCTGCCCCGCATCGAGGGCCTGTCGTACGTGCTGGTCGGGGACCGGCCGGTCGGTCCCGCGCCGACGCCCGCGCCGGTCGGTGCGGCACCCGAGCACGCCGCGTACCTGATCTACACCTCCGGCTCGACCGGCCGGCCGAAGGGTGTCCTGGTCAGCCACCGGGCGATCGTCAACCAGCTGGAGTGGTCGCAGCGGCAGTTCCGGCTCGACGCCGACGACCGGATGCTCCAGCTCGCCCCGGTGGGCTTCGACACCTCGGTCTGGGAGATCTTCTGGCCGCTGTACGCCGGGGCGGCCGTGGTCCTCCCGCCGCCGGACGCCGCTCAGGATCCCGCCGACCTGGCCGCGCTGGTGCGGCGGCACCGGGTCACCGCCATCACGCTGGTGCCGTCCCTGGTGTCCGCCTTCCTGCTCTCCGACCAGGTACGCGCCGACCAGGGCTGGGCGGCCACCCTGCGCTGGGTGTCCTGCGGTGGCGAGGCGCTCCCCGGTGACCTCGCACAGCGGTGGTACGCGGCGACCGGCACCCGGCTGGACAACTTCTACGGCCCGACGGAGGCCGCCGTGCAGGTCACCTGGTGGCCCAACGACGGCGCACACGGCACCGCCGTGCCGATCGGCGGCCCGGTCGGCAACACCCGCCTCCATGTTCTCGACGACTGCCTGCACCCGGTGCCGGTGGACGTTCCCGGCGAGTTGTACGTCGCCGGTGCTCAGTTGGCCCGCGCCTACCACGGCCTGCCCGCCCAGACCGCGCAGCGGTTCGTCGCCGATCCGTTCGGCGCTCCGGGGGAGCGGATGTACCGCACCGGCGACCTGGTACGGCGAAACTCCGACGGCACGCTGACGTACGTCGGCCGCGCCGACGACGAGATCAAGGTGCGCGGCACCCGGATCGACCCGGCCGAGATCGAGTCCTGGTTGGCCGCGCAGCCCGGCATCGCCCAGGCCGCCGTCGCGGCCCAGTCCACCGGCGCGGGCGCGACCCGGCTGGTCGGCTGTGTCGTGCCGGCACCCGGTGCGCCGCGACCCGACGGCGCGGCTCTGGTCGCCGCGGCCGGTGCCGCCCTGCCGGCTGCCCTGGTGCCGTCGGCCGTGGTCGTCCTCGACGCGCTGCCACTCACGCCGAACGGCAAGATCGACCGTGCCGCGGTCGCCGCCCTGCCGACCGGCACCGGCGGTCGTGCCGCCGCCGAGAGCGTTCCGGCTGACGTACCGGTGGTCGACGGCCAGGAGAAGACGCTCATCGACGTCTTCGCCGCCGTCCTCGGACTGTCCGAGGTGGATCCGGACGGCGACTTCTTCGCCCTCGGCGGGGACAGCATCCTCTCCATCGCCGTCTCCAGCCGGGCTCGCCGCCTCGGCCTGCCCATCGGCCCGCGCGAGGTGCTCACCCTGCGGACGCCCAGGGCGCTGGCGGCACACGCCCGGACGACCGCCCCCGCCGTGCCGGTGCCGGACGACACCACCCGGTCCGACGGGGTGGGCGACGTGCCGCTGCTGCCGATCGTGCACTGGTTGCGGGACACCGGGGCGCCCATCGAGCGGTTCACCCTGCCCGTACTCCTGACGATGCCCGCGTCGGTCGACCTGTCCGGCCTGACCAGGGTTCTCCAGGCCGTCCTGGACCGGCACGACGGGCTGCGGTTGCGGCTGCGTCGCATCGCGTCGGTGCTGTGGTCCCTCGAGACCGCGCCGGTGGGCGTCGTCGACGCGGGCGACCTGATCCACCGCGTCGACGTGTCGTCGGTACCCCAGCAGGGGCTCGCGGAGGTGATCGCCGCGGAGGCGGCCGCCGCCACCGACCGGCTCGACCCCGACGGCGGCCTGATGCTGCAGGCCGTCTGGTTCGACGCCGGCGATCTTCCGGGCCGGCTGCTGCTCGTGGCCCACCACCTCGCGGTGGACGGCGTGTCCTGGCGGACCCTCCTGGAGGACCTCGCCTCGGCCGCCGCCGGGACGCCGCTGCCCGCCGTGGGCACGTCGCTGCGGCGGTACGCCCAGGCCGTGCAGGCCCAGGCCCAGGCGCCGCAACGGTTGGCCGAACTCGAACACTGGATCCAGGTGCTCGCTCCGGGCGCGGAGCTGCTGCCCGGCACGGTGCCCGCACCCGCGACCGGGGCCCGGCGGCACACCAGCCGGTTGAGCGCCACCGAGACCCGTACCCTGCTCACCGCCGTGCCCACCGCACTGCGTGCCGAGATCACCGACGTGCTGCTCGCGGCGCTGCACCGCAGTGTCACCGGGTGGCGCGGCGCGACCGGCCGCGATGCCGGCGCGGACCTGCTGGTGGAGGTCGAACGGCACGGCCGGGAAGAGATCGAGCCCGGCTTGGACCTCGCCCGTACGGTCGGCTGGTTCACCGCCGTGCAGCCGGTCCGGCTCGACGGCGACGGCGACAACCTGTTCGCTCTCGTCGCCCAGACCGGCGCGCGCCTGCGTGCCGCGTCGGACGGTGGCCTCGGGTACGGCATGCTGCGCCACCTGAACGCACAGACCGCGCCGATCCTGGCCCGGCTCGCCGCACCCCAGGTGCTGTTCAACTACTACGGTCGGTTCCCCGCCGGGACCGGCGAGCCGTGGACGCCGGCCGCCGAGGAACTGGTCACCGAGGTCAACGGTGGACTGGCGCTGGCACACCTGCTCCAGGTCGACGTCGTGTGCGCCGAGACCGACCGTGGCCCGGAGTTGGTCGCGACCTGGACTTGGGCGGACGGGCACCTCACCGAGGACGACGTCACCCGCTTCGCGGACGGCTGGGCCGCGGCACTGCGCGAGCTGGCGGACGTCACCGGCTCGACGACCAGCTCCACTCTGCTCGCCCTTTCGCCGGACGAGATCGCCCACGTCGGGGATCTCAGTCCCGCACCGGTCGGCGACATCTGGCCGCTGTCGCCGTTGCAGGAGGGCCTGTACTTCCACGCGAGTTACGACGCCGGCGCGCTCGACGTCTACACCGGGCAGGACGCCTTCGATCTGGCGTACCGGGTCGACGTCGAGCGGTTGCGCCGTGCCGGTGCCGCGCTGCTGGCCCGCAACGACGGGATGCGGGCCGGGTTCACCAGCGACGGACTGAGCCAGCCGGTGCAGTTCGTCCCGGACGGTCTCGCGCTCAGAGTGGACGAGGTCGACCTGAGCGACCTCGGCGAGGCGGAGTGCGCCGCGGCGGTGGCCGAGGTGCTGGCCGCCGACCGGGGCCGCCAGTTCGACCTGGCGAACCCGCCGCTGTGCCGGCTCACCCTGATCCGGCTGCCCGGCGGCCGGGACCGGCTGGTGGTCAGCCACCACCTGATCCTCTGGGACGGCTGGTCCGAGGAACTCTTCGTCGAGCAGTTGTTCACGCTCTACGAGCGCGACGGCGACGGCACGGACCTGCCGCCCGCCGGCTCGTACCGGGATCACCTGGCCTGGCTCGGTGGGCAGGACACCGGATCGGCGATCGAGCACTGGCGGGAGGCGCTGGCCGGGCTCACCGAGCCGACCATGCTCGGGCCGGCCGACCGGAGCCTCGCGCCCGCACTGCCCGAGCGTCACGTCGTCGAGTTGCCGGCGGCGCTCGGCGACCGGCTGCGGGACGTGGCCCGACGGCACGGCCTCACCCTCAACACGGTGTTCAGCGCGGCCTGGGGTCTGGTGCTCGGTGGCTTCGCCGGGCGCGGCGACGTCGTCTTCGGGATGACCGTCGCGGGCCGACACGGGGACGTACCCCTGGTCGACAGCATCATCGGGCTGTTCCTCAACACCGTGCCGATCCGGGTGACGCCGGATCCGCGCGAGTCCGTGCTCGACCTGCTGCTGCGCGTGCAGGAACAGCGGATCACCCTGATGGAGTTCGACCACCTCGGACTCGCCACCATCCAGCAGGCGGCCGGGCACACCCAGCTCTTCGACACCCTGTACGTGATGCAGAACTTCGTCGACGAGACCGAGTCGGCGGACCTGCGACGTCGGCACGGCATCGTGGCCGTGGACGGCGTGGACGCCACCCACTACCCGCTGACTCTCGTCATCACCCCCGGCAACCGGTTCCGGGTGGCGCTCGACCACCGGCCGGAGGTCGTCGACGGACCGGCCGCCCGGGCCCTGCTGGAACGCCTCGCCGGCACCCTCGATCGGATGGCGACGAGCCCGGACCGACCGGTCGGCACGCTCGGCCTGCTCACCAGCCACGAGTGGGACACGCTGCACGAGGACTGGAACCGCACCCGGCACCCGGTCGGCACCGACACCGTCGCCGACCTGCTCGCCGACCAGGCAGCCCGCACACCCGAAGCGGTGGCGCTGGTCGCGGGGACCCAGCAGCTGACGTACGCGCAGCTCGACGAGCGGGTCAACCGCCTCGCACGGCTGCTGCTGGCCCGGGGCGCCGGGCCGGAGACCGTCGTGGCGCTGGCGTTGCCCCGGACCCTGGACATGGTGGCCGCCCTGTTCGCGGTGCTGCGTACGGGCGCGGCGTACCTGCCACTGGAGTTGGACCTGCCGGCCGAACGGCTCGCACTGCTGCTCGCCGACACCGAGCCGCTGTGCGTGCTCACCGTCGCGTCGGTCACTCCGTTGCTGCCGCCGTCGGCCGCTCCGCCGGTGGTGCTGGACGCCCCGGCGGTGCTCGCCGAACTCGACGCGCTCACCGACGGGCCGCTCGCCGACAGCGAGACGCCGACGTTCCGGCGCGGCGATCGGCGTCGTCTCGACCACCCGGCGTACATCATCTACACGTCCGGGTCGACCGGACGGCCCAAGGGCGTGGTCACCCCGTACCGAGGGCTGACCAACATGCAGCTCAACCACCGCGAGGCGATCTTCGGCCCGGTGGTGGCGGCGGCCGGACGGCGGCTGCGCATCGCCCACACCGTCTCGTTCGCCTTCGACATGTCCTGGGAGGAACTGCTCTGGCTCGTCGAGGGCCACGAGGTGCACGTCTGTGACGAGCAACTGCGTCGCGACGCGTCGGCGTTGGTCGCGTACTGCGACGCCCACCGGATCGACGTGGTCAACGTGACCCCGACGTACGCCCACCACCTGATCGAGCAGGGACTGCTCGCTCAGGGACCGGGGCGGCACCGGCCGCCGCTGGTGCTGCTCGGTGGCGAGGCCGTGCCCGAGCAGGTCTGGAGCAGGCTGCGCGACACCGACGGCGTGACCGGCTACAACCTGTACGGCCCGACCGAGTACACGATCAACACGCTTGGTGGCGGGACCGAGGACAGCGCCACCCCGACGGTCGGCACGGCCATCTGGAACACCCGCGCGTACATCCTCGACGAGTTCCTGCGCCCGGCGGTCCCGGGTGCGCCGGGAGAGCTGTACATCGCCGGGATCGGGCTGGCCCGCGGTTACCACCGGCAGACCGGGCTGACCGCCGAGCGGTTCGTCGCCGACCCGTACGGCGAGCCGGGGGAGCGGATGTACCGGACCGGTGACCTGGTCCGGCGACGTCCGGACGGCAATCTGGACTTCCTCGGCCGTACCGACGACCAGGTGAAGATCCGCGGCTACCGGGTGGAGCTGGGTGAGGTGGAGACCGCGATCAGCGGACATCCGCTGGTCGCCCACGCCGCCGTGGTGACCGACGACGCGGCGGCCGACGGGGTGAAGCGCCTGGCCGGATTCCTGGTACGCGGCCCGCAATGGGTCGAGGCGGATGATGACGGCGTGCTGCGTCAGGTGCGCGCGTACCTCAAGGAGCGCCTGCCGGACTACATGGTGCCGGCCGCCCTGGTCGCGGTGGACCGGCTGCCGTTGACCGTCAACGGCAAGCTCGACGTCCGGGCGCTGCCGGCCGTGACCGTGCAGACCTCGGCGGCCAGCCGGCCACCCGAGACGCCCGCGCAGGCGGCGCTCTGCGAGATCTACGCCGAGCTGCTGGGCCTGCCGGGAGTCGGCGTCGACGACAGCTTCTTCGACCTCGGCGGGCACTCGCTGCTGGCGATCCGCCTGGTCAGCCGGGCACGGACGGCGCTCGGCGCGGAACTGTCCATCCGTGACCTCTTCGAGGCCCCGACCGTGGCCGAGCTCGCCGCCCGGATCGACCGGACGCCGGACGGCGCCACGCCCCGGCCGCCACTGCGACCCGCCGAACGGCCGGCGCGGCTGCCCCTGTCGTTCGCGCAGCGTCGCCTCTGGGTGCTCGACCAGATGCAGGGGCCGTCGGCCGCCTACAACTTCCCCCTGACCCTGCGGCTGCGCGGCCCGCTGGACGTCGGCGTCCTGCACGACGCGCTGCACGCGGTGGTCGGGCGGCACGAGGCTCTGCGTACCGTCATCGACTCGGTGGACGGCGAGCCGTACCAGCGGGTCCTGCCCGTGCGGCGGGCCCGTCCGCCGCTGGACGTGGTGGACGGCGCCGACGTGCCCGGCGCGGTGGCGACGGCGGCGGCCCGCCCGTTCGACCTGACCGCCGACCTGCCGCTGCGGGCCACCGTCGTCCGGGCGGGGCCGGACGAGCACGTCCTCGTCCTGCTCCTGCACCACATCGTCACCGACGAGTGGTCGGACGGGCCGTTCCTCGCCGACCTCTCGGCCGCCTACGCGGCGTTGCTGGCCGGCCGCGAGCCGCGGTGGACGCCGCTGCCTGTCCAGTACGCCGACTACGCCCTGTGGCAACGCGAGCTTCTCGGCGAACCGGACCAGCCGACCGACCTCGCCGCCGAGCAGTACGCCTTCTGGCGAACCACCCTGGACGGGGCACCCGAGGAACTGTCCCTCCCGCTCGACCGGCCCCGGCCGGCCGAGGTGGGCGCGGACGGCGACGAGGTGACCGTCGACCTGCCCCCCGCCGTCGTCCGCGGGTTGCGCCGACTCGCGGCCGACGCCGGCGCCAGCCCGTTCATGGTCGTGCACGCGCTGACCGCCGCACTGCTGCACCGGGTGGGTGCGGGTGACGACATCCCCCTCGGCGCGCCGATCGCCGGGCGCACCGAGGAGGCACTGCACGATCTCGTCGGTTTCTTCGTGAACACGCTGGTGCTGCGTACCGACCTGACCGGCGAGCCGAGCTTCGTCGAGCTGCTGGCCCGGGTCCGGGACCACGACCTCGCCGCGTTCTCCCACCAGGACGTGCCGTTCGAGGCGGTCGTGGAGGTGGTCAACCCGGCCCGGTCGCTGTCCCGGCACCCGCTGTTCCAGGTGATGGTCGTGCACCGCAACCACGTGTCCGACGCGTTCACGCTGGACGGGCTCGACGTCGAGGACGAGCCCCTGGCCTCCGGTACGGCCCGCTTCGATCTCGTGGTCGAGCTGGCCGAGCAGGGCGGCGACGCCATGTCGTGCCGGCTCACGTACCGGACCGAGCTGTTCGACCCCTCGACCGTGCGGCTGCTGGCCCGCCGACTCGTGGCGCTCGCCGCCGCCGCGGTCGCCGACCCGACCGCACCGGTGGGCGGGCTCGACGTCCTGGTCGACGACGAACGGGAACGCGTACTGCGTGGGTTCAACGCGACGTCCCGCCCGGTCGCCGAACTGACGCTGCCCGCGGCCTTCGCCGCACGGGTCGCCGAGAGCCCGGACGCGATCGCCGTGGTCGACGGCGACCGTGCGATCAGCTACGCCGAACTCGCCGACCGTGCCCGGCGGCTGGCCCGCAGGCTGGCCGCCCAGGGGGTACGCCCGGAGGACGTGGTCGCCGTGGCGACGCCCCGGTCGCTCGAGACCATCGTGGCCGTGCTCAGCGTGCTCGAGCTCGGCGCCGCGTTCCTGCCGCTCGACCTGGAACACCCGTCCGACCGGCTGGCGTTCATGCTGACCGACTCGCGGACGCGGCACGTGCTCACCACGACCGCGGTCGCCGGCAAGCTACCCGAGGTCGACGGTGTCGCCCGGGTGTTGGTCGACGTCGACGATCCGGTGCCGAACGGGTGGACCGGCCCGCTGCCGGAGCCGCCGGACGGGCTCGACCACGCCGCGTACGTCATCTACACCTCCGGCTCCACCGGCCGGCCCAAGGGCGTCACCGTCACGCACGAGGGGATCGGCAGCCTGGTCGCCACCGCCGTCGACCCGATGGGGGTGACCGCGCGGAGCGGGATCCTGCAGTTCGCCTCGATCGGCTTCGACGTGTTCGCGTTCGAGCTGGCGATGGCGTTGTGCACCGGGGCGCGGCTGGTGATCGCGCCGGACGAGGCACGGACGCCCGGACCAGCGCTGACGCGGCTGTTGACCACGTACGCGGTCAGTCACGCGATTCTGCCGCCGTCGCTGGTGGCCGCGCTCCCGCCGGGCTGCGAACTGCCGGCCGGGCTCACCGTCCTGGTCGGCACCGAGCAGGTGCCGCCCGAGGTGATCTCCCGGTGGGCGGCGACGTTGCGCCTCTTCGTCGCGTACGGCCTCACCGAGGCGACGGTGAACTCGACCCTCTGGCGGGCCGAGGCGGGCTGGTCGGGTGCGGTGCCGATCGGCCGGCCGGACCCGAACACCGTGGCGTACGTCCTGGACCGTCACCTGCGCCCGGTACCGCCCGGCGCGGTCGGTGAGCTGTACATCGCCGGCCGGGGGCTGGCCCGCGGTTACCTCGGCCGCCCGGCCCTGACCGCCCAACGGTTCGTCGCCGACCCGTACGGCCCTGCGGGCGCCCGGATGTACCGGACCGGCGACCGGGCCCGGTGGCGTGCCGACGGCCTGCTCGACTTCCTCGGCCGGGTCGACGACCAGGTGAAGATCCGCGGCCACCGGATCGAACCCGCCGAGGTCGAGATGGCGCTGACCGCCCATCCGGACGTGGCGCAGGCGGTCGTCGTCGTCGACGGTTCCGGGGACGCCACACGGCTCGTCGGGTACGTCGTCGCCGCGACCGGCACGGTCGATCCCACCGCCGTGCGGGACGACCTGACCGCCCGGCTGCCCAGCTACCTGGTGCCGGCGCTGATCGTGGCCGTCGACGGCGCGTTGCCGCGCACCCCGAACGGCAAGGTGGACCGCCGGGCCCTGCCCGCGCCGGACTGGACGGCGCTGGTCGGCGACGCTGCGCCGGTCACCGATGTGCAGGCCCGCCTGGCGGACCTGTTCGCCGACATCCTCGGGTTGCCCCGGGTCGGCGTGGACGACAACTTCTTCGCCCTCGGCGGGCACTCGATGTCGTGCATGCGGCTGGTCGGCCGGGTGCGGTCCGCGTTCGGCGCCGAACTGGCGGTGCGGGACGTGTTCAACACGCCGACCGTGGCCGGGCTGGCCCGGCTGGTCGACCGGAGGGACGACAACAGCACGGCGCCGGCGCTGGTGGCCCGCCAGCCGGACGACGATCCGGACGGCCGGGCCGCGCCGGTGCAGCGGCACCTGTGGCAGGCGCACGAGGCCGCCGCGCCGCACGGTGGGTGGGACCTCGCCTTCGCGTTCCACGGCACCGACCTGGACGGCGACGCGTTCGCGGCGGCCCTCGACGACGTGGTCGACCGGCATGTCCCGTTGCGTACCGGCTACCGCTGGTCCGATGGCGATCTGTCCAGCACCGAGGTCGACCGGCCGGTGCTGGAGCGCCTCGATCCGACCGCCGAGCCGCTCGACGCCCGGCTCGACGCCCTCGGCCGGGAACCGGTCGACCTGACCGGTCGGGCGCCACTGCGGGCCCGACTCCTCACCGACGGCACCGGCACCGCGGCGGTACTGCTCACGCTCCACCACCTCGCGGTGGACGAGTGGTCCGTGGTGCCGCTGATCCGCGACCTCGCCGAGGCGTACGAGGCCCGATGCTCCGGCCGGGCCCCGAAGTGGACACCGTTGCCGGTCGACTACGCCGACTACGCGCGATGGGCGTACGCGCTGCTGGGTGACCCGGCGGACCCCGCCAGCCGGTACGCCCGCCAGCTCGACCAGTGGCGCTCGTCCCTGGCCGGGATGCCGAGCCGGCTGGAACTGCCCGGTGTACGGCCGCAGCCCGCCGCCGCCCGCACCAATCGGAGCGGTCTGGTGTCGGTCGTGCTCGACGTGGCGGTGCACCGCGCGGTGGACGAGCTGGCCCGGCGTACCGGCACCAGCATGTTCATGGTCATGCACGCCGCGCTGGCGGCGTTGCTGACCGGCCGGGGAGCGGGCACGGACCTGCCGATCGGCGCGCTGGTCGCCGGCCGGACCGAGCCGGTCCTCGCCGATCTGGTGGGTTGTTTCCTCAACACCGTGGTGTTGCGCACCGACACCGCCGGCGACCCGACCTTCGCCGAACTGCTGGCCCGGGTCCGGGAGACCGATCTCGGCGCGCTGGACCGGCAGGACCTGCCGTTCGACGCGCTGCTGACGGCCGTCGACGGGCTGACGTCGCCGCAGGTGATGATCGTGCACCACGAGGAGGCCCGGCTCGCCCAGGTCGGCGGTGACGGCGTACGGATCGAGTCGGTGAACACCGGCGCTGTCCGCGCCGATCTGACGCTGAGCTTCTATGAGCCGCTCGACGACCGCCCGGTGCACTGCGACCTGGAGTACGCCGCCGATCTGTTCGACGACGCGACCGCCGCCGATCTCGGCGAGCGGTTTCGCCGGCTGTTGACGACTGCCGTGGCCGACCCCGACCGACGCCTGTCCGACCTGCACGACGATGACGAGAGGACGATCTGATGACCAACCCCTTCGAGGATCCGGACGGCCGGTACACGGTTCTGGTCAACGACGAGGACCAGCACTCGCTGTGGCCGTCGTTCGTCGACGTGCCGGCCGGCTGGACCGTCGTGTTCGGTGAGGACTCGCGTGCCGCGTGCCTGGACTACGTCGAGCGCACCTGGACCGACCTGCGGCCCCGCAGCCTCCAGGACAAGATGGCCGCGGGCTGACCGCGCGGTGTTGGACGCCGGCCACCGGCGCCGGCCGGCGTCCACGCGGTCAAGTGTGACGTTCTCCGCACCAGCTTGATGATCAGGTAGGGGATCTAGTTAGGTAAGGCAACCCTTACTTGAGCCATGGAGTACGTCATGCGTTTTGTTCCCTCCCGAGGCCGCCGGTTGCTGCTCGCCGCCGTCGCCACCGTCATGACCCTGAGCGCGTGCTCGACGACCGGTACGCAGGACGACGGCGCGAACGCCGCCGCGTCGGCCGCTGCCGGTGGCCAGTTCCCGGTCACCGTCACCACCGCGTTCGGTGACATCACCATCCCCCAGCAGCCGAAGCGGGTCGTCACCCTGGGCTGGAGCGACGCCGAGGTCGCGCTCGCTCTCGGCGTGCAGCCGGTGGGCGACGCCGACTGGATGGCCTTCGGCGGTGACGGCCAGGGCGCCTGGAACCAGGGCCGGTACACGACCCCGCCGCAGAAGGTCGGCACCCTGGAGGTCGACATGGAGAAGGTCGCCGCGCTCAAGCCCGACCTGATCCTCGACACCCGCTCCAGCGGCGACAAGACGCGCTACGACCAACTCGCCGGGCTGGGCGTGCCGGTCGTCGACATCCCGGTCGGCGCCCAGGCCTACCGCACCACCTGGGAGCAGCAACTCGACCTGGTCAGCAAGGCGCTGGGCAAGACGGCCGAGGCTGCCAAGCTCAAGGCCGACCTGGATGCGCAGTTCGCGTCCGTGGCCGCCGCGAACCCGAACTTCAAGGGCAAGACCGTGAGCGCCGGAGTGAAGACCAGCCGGGGCTGGGGCGCCTACGTGAGCGGTGACGGCCGGGTCGACTTCCTCCAGAAGCTCGGCTTCCAGGACGCCCCGGCGATCGAGCAGCTCAAGGGCGACAGCTTCTCCGTCCAGCTCTCGCAGGAGCAGGTGGGCAAGTTGGACGCCGACCTCACCACGATCTTCATGATCGGTGTCACCGCCGACGAGGTGAAGAGCGACAAACTGCTGCAGGCCGTTCCGTCGGTGAAGGCCGGCCACGTGGTCTACCTGGACGACAAGTCCATCTCCACCGCCTTCTCCAGCAACTCGGTCCTGGGCCTGAAGTACGCCCTGGACAAGGTTCCGCCGCTGATCGCCACCGCCCTGAACGGCTGAACCTCATGCCGGACACCCGGGTACGCCGGGCCGTCGCGCTCTCCACGGGTCTCGTGGTTCTCGCGGCGGCCCTCGCCGGCGCGACGTTGCTCAGCCTGGCCATCGGCTCCCAGCACGTGCCCTTCGGGACGGTGCTGGAGGCGGTGGTGCACCCCGACGACGCGAGCCGCGACAGCCTCATCGTCACCGAGGTACGCATCCCACGGACCCTCATCGGGCTGCTGGCCGGAGTCGCCCTCGGTCTGGCCGGCGCGATCATCCAGGCCGTGACCCGCAACCCGCTGGCCGACCCGGGCATCCTCGGCGTCAACGCCGGCGCCGGGCTGGCCGTGGTCATCGGCATCAGCGTCTTCGGTGTCACCAGCCTCACCGGGTACGTCTGGTTCGGTTTCGCCGGCGCCGCGGTGGCGGCCGTGGTCGTCTACACGATCGGCTCGCTGGGCCGTGGCGGCGCCACCCCGGTCAAGCTGGCCATCGCCGGCACCGCCCTCACCGCGGCGCTCCTCTCGTTCACCACAGCGGTGCTGGTCACCGACGTGCAGACCTACGACCAGTTCCGGTTCTGGCAGGTCGGGGCGCTCTCCGGACGTGACATCGACATCGCCCGGCAAGGTCTGCCGTTCCTGCTGATCGGTGTGGTGATCGCCCTGGCCTCGGTGCGGTCGCTGAACGCGCTCGCGCTCGGCGACGACGTGGCCACCTCGCTCGGCCAGAACGTCTCCATCGCCCGGCTGATCGCCGCGGCGGCGGTCGTCGTGCTCTGCGGCACGGCGACCTCGATGGCCGGACCGCTGGTGTTCGTCGGCCTCATCGTCCCGCACGTCGCGCGGATCATCACCGGACCGGACCACCGCTGGCTGCTGCCGTACTCGATGCTGCTCGCACCACTGTTGCTGCTCCTCGCCGACGTGCTCGGGCGCGTCATCGCCCGACCGGGCGAGGTGCAGGTCGGCATCATCACCGCGGTGGTCGGCGCGCCCTTCTTCGTGGCCCTGGCCCGTCGACGCAGGCTGGCCGAGCTGTGAGCGCCGACATCGTCGCGGCGGTCCGGCACCGCGAACGTGCCCGCTCCCGCACGGTCACCGTCGTCCTCGCGGTCGTGCTGGTCGCGCTGTTCGCCCTGACCCTGTCGTACGGGGCGTTCCAGGTCTCGCTGCCCGACATCGTCCGCTCCCTGCTGGGGCAGCCGACGCCGCCGCAGGTCGACTACATCGTGCAGACACTGCGGCTGCCACGCGCACTCGTCGGCGTACTCACCGGGCTCGGCTTCGGGCTCGCCGGCGCGATCTTCCAGCAACTCATCCGCAACCCGCTGGCCAGCCCCGACGTCATCGGTGTGACGTCGGGCGCGACCACGGCGGCGGTGCTGTCCATCGTCCTGTTCTCGACCAGCGGCGGCGTGGTCTCCGTCATCGCTCTGGGTGGTGCACTGGCCACCGCACTGCTCATCTACCTGCTCGCCTGGCGCCGTGGGGTGGGCGGCTACCGATTCGTGCTCGTCGGCATCGGAGTCGGCGCGGCCTCGGCCGGCCTCACCTCGTTCCTGCTGACCCGTGCCGACGTGCGCGTCGCCCAGGAGGCGCTGATCTGGCTCGCCGGCAGCCTGAACGGCCGCACCTGGGGGGACGTCGGACCGCTGACGGTGGCCTCGCTGATCCTGGTGCCGGCCGCCCTGCTGGTCGGCCGGGCGCTGACCGGGATGCAGCTCGGTGACGACACGGCTCGTGGCCTCGGCCTCCCGGTGGAACGCAGCCGCCTCGCGCTGCTGCTCATCGGCGTCTGCCTGGCCGGCACGGCGACGGCCGCGGCGGGCCCGATCGCGTACGTCGGGTTCATGTCCGGGCCGATCGCGGCCCGGCTGGTCGGCGGCGGCCGTCCCGTCCTGCTCCCGGCCGGGTTGGTGGGTGCCGTGCTGGTGCTCACCGCCGACTTCATCGGCGCGCACCTGCTCGGCCCGACCCAGTTCCCGGTCGGTGTGGTCACCGGAATCATCGGTGCCCCGTATCTGCTCTGGCTGCTCGCCAGGGCCAACCGATCCGGTCGAGGAGGATGACCGTGCCCGTACCGTCCACCCTGCACGCCCAGGACGTGTCCCTCGGCTATGGCGACCGTCGCGTCGTCGGCGACCTGAGCCTCCACATCCCGACCGCCAAGGTCACTGTCATCGTGGGCCCGAACGCCTGCGGGAAGTCGACGTTCCTGCGCGGTCTCGCCCGGTTGCTGCCGGCCACCTCCGGCGCCGTTCTGCTGGACGGCAGGTCCATCCACTCGACCCCCAGCCGTGACGTCGCGCTCAAGCTCGGCATCCTGCCGCAGGGACCGATCGCGCCGGACGGCATCACCGTCAGCGACCTGGTGAGCCGGGGCCGGCATCCGCACCAGGGCTACTTCCGCCGGTGGACCAGCGAGGACGACGAGGCTGTCGGAGCGGCGCTGAGCGCCACCGGCACGCTGGAACTTGCCGCACGCTCGGTCGACGAGCTCTCCGGCGGGCAGCGGCAGCGCGTCTGGATCGCGATGGCGCTGGCCCAGCGTACGGGGATCCTGCTCCTCGACGAGCCCACCACCTATCTGGACGTCAGCCACCAGGTCGAGGTCCTCGACCTGCTCATGGACCTCAACGAGGCCGAGGGCTCGACCGTGGTGATGGTGCTGCACGACCTCAACCTGGCCTGCCGCTACGCCGACCACCTCGTCGTGATGAAGGACGGTGCGATCGTCGCGGCGGGCGAACCCGGCGCGGTGCTCACCGAACACGTCGTCGAGAGCGTGTTCGGCATGCGGTGCCGCGTGATGTCGGACCCGGTCTCGCACACTCCCTTGATCGTCCCGATCGGACGGCACCGGGTCGGCAGCTACCGGAAGGCGGGGGAGACCGAGTGAGGATCACCACCGAGGCACAGCTACGCGAGGTCATCGACCACCCCCACCCGGAACTGCGGGACAAGGCGATCACCGTGATCGACGACGAGAGCGCCCGATTCCTGTGCGCGACCACGTTCTTCCTACTCGCGACGACGGCAGCGGACGGCACGGTGGACGTGTCCCCCCGTGGCGAGGTCCCGGGCGGCATCACGGTCCTCGACGAGAGACACCTGGCCTTCGGGGACCGCCCCGGCAACCGCCGCCTGGACAGCTTCCGCAACATCCTGCAGTGCCCGAACGTCGGCATGCTCTTCATCGTGCCGGGCCGCCACGAGACGCTGCGCGTCAACGGCCGGGCCGAACTGTTCACGGCGCCGGCCTTCGCGGAGGCGGCGCTCGGCGTGGTCGTCGAGGTGGACGAACTTTTCCTGCACTGCGGCCAGTCCCTGCGGCGCGGCTCGGTCTGGGAGCCGGCCGGCTGGCCCTCGCCGGAGACGGTCCCGTCCTTCGGCGCGATGATCAGAAGTACGGCCGCCGCGCGCCGCCGGGCGACAACGCTCCGCTGAACCCGTTCGAGGTTGCCGGCCCCCGGCAGCCGTAGCGCGTGGACGCGACGTGGGGCCGGCCCGGTCGTGCCGGCCCCACGCTGTCGCCGAATTGGTGGGTCAGCAGCCCGTCCAGCGCACCGGGGTCACCCGGTCGGCATTGCGGAAACCGACGATGGTCCCCGTGTCGGCGATGGACCGGGCACCGATGGTCACCCGCTCGCCGCCGCCCGGCAGGACCCGGGAGGTGGACCCGCGCACGACCCGGTCACCGCCCACCACGACGCCCTTGGTGTTGACGTCCCCCAGCCCGGCCAACTGCTGATCGAGCGTCGTGTACGAGCCGTCCCGGAGGTCCCACCGCACCTTGACCGGGCTGGTGCCGCCCAGGCCGACCTGGCCGATCGCCCAGCGGCCCGCTGCCGCGCCGACCATGGTCCACTCGGCGCCCGGAGCCGTGAGCGGGGCGATCCGGCCGTTCGGCCGACGGACCCAGCCGGTCCAGGCGCCGAAGTCCCCGGCGGAACCGACGATGGTCCCGTTGGCCGTGATCCCACTCGGCATGGCGTTGGCCGGGGCGTCGAGCACCTCGACCGTGCCCGGGCGGGCGGCCGGCCAGCGCAGCGCGACCCACGCCCCGGGGACGATGTCCGAGCCGTAGCCGACGATGTCGCCGTTCTCGTTGATGGCCGTGACGGCGATGCCAGTGGACGGCACCACCGGCAACAGCTCGACCCGGCCGTCGCGGTACCGCCACGGCTGCCCGATGCCGGTGTCCGCCCAACCGTTGCCGATCACCACACCGTCGGCGTTGACGTCGGCGACGTCGCCGACGATCGACGACTCGATCGTGGTGAGCTGGTCGCGGTCCCAGAGCAGCAGCAGAGACTGGTTTCCGCTGTCACTGACCCGCAGGGCCGCGCCGGCAACGAACCGACCCGTCGGGTCGACCGCGTTCGCCTCGGCGCGGTAGGTGTCCGTCGGGTACGGCAATGTGCTGATCGTGCAGGCGATGGCCGTGGCCCCGGGTGCGGCGCTCGCCGTCGCGGAGACCGCGACGCCGAGAGAGGTGGCCAGCAGGCCGGCGGCGGTGCCAGCGAGGATCCTGCGTCGAGCACTTCGAGTCATCTTTGCTCCCCGTGTGGGCCTGGGTGTTCCCGGGCGTCAGTCGATACCGGTCTCACTCCTGAGTGGGCTTCACGGTTGCGGCCGGCCGGATAAGCGACAGAATCGGCCGCCGCACGGGGCGACCGTGACGGCTCCTACGGTCGTGGTGTCATGCCGTCCAGAAGGGCTTTGAGGACGCGCTCGACGTACTCGTGTGTCAGCGGCTCTTGCGTGATGAGGAACCTGAAGTACAGCGGGCCGGACAGCAGAGCCATGGCCACGTCCAGGTCGAAGTCGGGTGAGAGCTGCCCCTGCTGCTGGGCTCTTCTCAACCGGGCGACGGTCCGGTCCGCCTGGGGGCGGATGAAGCGTTCGTTGAGTGCGGCGGCGACCTTGGGATCGTGCTGGGCCTCGCCGATCAGGGCCTGGTAAAGGGGGCCCAGTGGCGGCTGGCCCAGGAGGTCGACGGCCGCGTGGATCTGTTGGCGCAGGTCGGCCACGACGTCGCCGGTGTCGGGGTAGTCGAGCCCGGGTTCGCCGGAGGTGAGCACCGCGTCGAGGAACAGGGCGCCCTTCGAGGGCCAGCGGCGGTAGATCGTGTGCTTGCCGACGCCGGTGCGGGCCGCGACTCCCTCGATGCTGAGTTTGGCGTAGCCGACTTCCTGTGCCAGTTCCAGTGTGGTGCGCATGATCGCTTGGGTCCGGCTGGCGGCCCTGGTGAGTCGGTCGTCGCTCATGCCGACACTGTAGCGGCACGGCACGTGCCGTTGACAATCTCGGACCGCTTGATCCAGACTGTGCGCGGTCAGAAACGGCACGGCACGTGCCGTTTCGATTTTGCCAACGTTGGAGTCGCGCGGCGGCAAGCTCCCGCTGACAACTCCAGCCCCACACCACCGCGAGCATCGGCTCGCCGGAAGGGAAGCATCATGTCCGAGACGATCAGCTGGAACGCCGACAGCGAGGTGCGGGTCCAGGGTGACGGGGACGTCGGGGACCCGGCCGGCCGGCGGTTCGACGTCGCCCACTGGCAGCAGCGGTTCGACGAGCTGCGCCAGATCCACCATGTCCCCGGTGCGAGCCTGGCCGTGGCGATCGGCGCGCAGGTTCACGAGCTGGCCAGCGGCGTGCTGCACCGCGGCACCGGTGTGGCGGTGACCCCGGACTCGGTGTTCCTGTCCGGCTCGATCGCCAAGGTCTACACCGCCACGCTCATCATGCGGCTGGCCGACGAGGGGAAGCTGGACCTACAGGCGCCGGTCGTGGACGTACTGCCGGAGTTCGCCACGCCCGACGCCGCAGCCACCAGGACGATCACCATCCGGCAGCTGCTGTCGCACACCGGCGGCGTGACCAACGACTTCAACTTCGATGGCGGTCGGGGTGACGACTGCCTCGCCAGGTACGTCGAAGCCGCCCGGGAGGTGGCGCTGGACTGCCCGCCCGGCACGGCCATCTCGTACGGCGGACTCGGCTACATCGTGCTGGGCCGCGTCATCGAAAGGCTCACCGGTCTGACCTGGGACCAGGCGCTGAAGAACCTCCTGTTCGAACCGCTCGGCCTGGAACGCTCGGTGACGCTGCCGGAAGAGGCGCTGCGCTTCCGCGTCGCCATGAGCCACCTGGGTGAGTCTGGGAGCTATCCCGATCCAGCCCCGTCCTGGGACCTGATGCCCCGCTCGGCCGGTCCGGCGGGCCGGGTCATCGTCTCCGCTGGCGACATGGCCCGCTTCGCCCGGATGCACCTCGACGGCGGCCTCGCGCCCGACGGCACCCGGGTCCTCACCGCCAACGCCGTCGCCGCCATGCGAGACCGCGAGGTCGACGTGCCCGACAAGTGGACGGTCAGCGCCGACGGGTGGGGTCTGGGCTGGACGCTCTACGACTGGGACGGCATCGCCGGCTACGGTCACGACGGCGCAGCCATCGGCCAGTACGCGTACCTGCGGGTCGTCCCGCACGCCAACGTCGCCCTGGTCCTGATGACCAACGGCGGCGCCGCCCGCCTGCTGTACGCCGACCTGTTCCGCGAGCTGCTCGCCGAACTCGCCGGCGTCACCATGCCCGCACCCTTCGCCCCGGCGTCCGTGCCACCTCCGATCGACCTCGCGCCGCTGCTCGGCACGTACCGGCGTGAGGGTGTCGTCATCACCGTCTCCCGCAACGAAGACGGTTCGGCGCACATGCGGTACGAGTTCGTCGACGACATGAAGGACATGTCACCGCCCCTGGAGATGGACCTGGAGCCGGTCACCGAGACGGTCTTCGCCGCCTCCGGCGCGGGCCCGTCGTTCAGCGAGGACTACATGCCGGTGGTCTTCTCGACCCTCACCAACGGCACCCAGGTCTGCTACGTGGGCATGCGCGCCACCCCCAAGGACGCCGGAGAAATCCTTGGCCCGCCGCACCCCTGATACGCAGGGCTGATACCCCGACGCCTATCGGCACGGCGCCGTGCCGGGAAACCGGGCCGCGGGTGGCCAGCCAGGTCATCGGGTACGAGGTCAGCTACCTGCCGCTTCGTTTCGAATGCCAGCTCGGCACAGGCGAGACCGTCGCGTGTGGGGTCATCGCCGCCACCTCGGCGAACCGCCCCCGACGGCCGATAGGATCCTTCGGGTGACGCGTCCCGTGCTGCTCGACTGCGACCCGGGCATCGACGACATGGTGGCCATCCTGACGGCGGTGGCCAGCCCCGAAGTGGAACTGGTCGGGGTCACCACCGTCGGTGGCAACGTCGGAATCGACACCACGACCCGCAACGCGCTGGACGTGCTGGCGCTGGCCGGCCGGGCCGACATCCCGGTGGCCCGCGGCGCGGACCGACCGTATCTGCGCTCGCTGGACAGCCGCGCCGCCTCGGTGCACGGCGACAACGGGCTGGGCGGCATCACGCTGCCGACCTCCGGCACCGCTCCGGTCGACGCCACCGCGTTGGAGTTGATCGTCGCGACCGTACGGGCCGCCACCGAGCCGGTGACGCTGGTGGCGACCGGGCCGCTGACCAATGTGGCGCACCTGTTCGCGGTGCACCCCGACGTGGCGTCGCGATTGGCCCGGCTGGTGGTGATGGGCGGCTCGATCGGCGCCGGCAACCGAACGCCGGCCGCCGAGTTCAACATCTGGGCCGACCCGGAGGCTGCCTACCGGGTGCTGACCGAACCGGGGCTGCCCCGGCCGGTTCCGACCACGCTGGTCGGGCTGGACGTCACGTACCGCACCGCCTACGGTCCGGACGACCTGCGCCGGTTGCGCTCGGGCGGCGGCGTGGCCTCCCTCTGCGCGGACGCGCTGGAGCACTACCTCTCGGCGTATCGACGGGACCACGGAATGGACGTGGTGCCGCTGCACGATCCGCTGGCGATGGCGGAGGCGATCCGGCCCGGCCTGGTCACCGCCCGGCCGGCGTACGTCGAGGTGGACACCACGACCGGACCGAGCCGCGGCAACACTCTCGTGGACCTGCGCGGCGTGCTGGGCCAGCCGACCGTCGAGGTGGCGGTGGACGTCGACGTCCCGTCCGCATTGGAGTTCATCTCGGGTCGGCTGGAGTTCCGGCAAGGGTGACCTCGTCGAGGACGGCTGACTCGCCGCCCGCCGGAGTTCCATTTTCAAACCCCACCTGGGGGTCCCTGTCTTCACCCCTCTCGACAGAGGCTCCCTGACCGTTGCGGATGCGGGTTTCCTGAGGCTGAGGTTCCGCTGATGTCGCCGACGAAGAGGGGTGCCGAATGTCTGACAACAACAGCCGCCGCCGGTTCTTGCTGGGTGCGGCCGGCCTCGCCGCAGCTCCTGTGGTGGCCGGGGTGGCAGGTTGCACCCCCGGCGAGCAGACACCGGCCGGGCGGCGCACCGCTGGGTCGGCGGCCGGGGGCGGAGCCACCGCCGCCAACGCGATCACGCTGGCCGCCCGGCGCAGGCTGGGCTCGCTGGAGGTCTCCAGCGTCGGCCTGGGATGCCAGACCATGCCCGGCACTCTGTACGGGCCGGTCAGCAGCCGCGAGAACATGATCACGATCATCCGCACGGCGGTCGATCAGGGTGTGACCCTGTTCGACACCGCGGAGGTGTACGGGCCGTTGGAGTCCGAACGGATCCTCGGCGAAGCCCTTCAACCGGTGCGGGACCGCGTCGTGATCGCCACGAAGTTCGGATTCGAGGTCGACCAGCAGACCGGCGAACGTGGCGGTCTCGACAGCCGGCCTGATCACATCCGCCAGGCCGTCGACGGCATGCTGCAACGGCTGCGCACCGACCGCATCGACCTGCTCTACCAGCACCGCGTCGACCCCGCGGTGCCGATCGAGGACGTGGCGGGCGCGGTCAAGGAACTGATCACCACCGGCAAGGTCCGGCACTGGGGCCTGTCCGAGCCGGGAGTGCAGACGATTCGCCGCGCGCACACGGTGCAGCCATTGGCGGCGATCCAGAACCAGTACAACCTGCTGGCGCGGGACCCGGAGGAACAGGTCCTGCCGCTGTGCGAGGAACTCGGGATCGGGTTCGTCTGCTGGGCGCCGCTGTCGTACGGCTTCACCACCGGAACGATCAACCCCTACACGCGGTTTGCCGAGGGCGACTTCCGCGCGTCCGTGCCGCAGTTCTCGCGGGAGAACATGACGGCCAACATGGCGGTGGTGCAGCTGCTCCAGAATTGGGGTGTGCGCAAGGGTGCCACGCCCGGCCAGCTCTCGCTGGCCTGGTTGCAGGCGCAGAAGCCGTGGATCGTGCCGATCCCGAGTGCCACCCGAACCGCGCACCTGCTGGAGAACATCGGCACCGAGGATGTCACGTTCGCCGGTGACGAACTGCGAGACTTCACCACCGCCCTGAACGCGATCAGGATCCGGGGTGAGCGGGTGCCGGCCCCGGTGCTCGCGGGAACGGGCGTCGAGGCTCCCCGGCCGTGACCCAACTCCGCAACCCGCCCGATCGTGACACTGAGAGCAGTGCTGGAGCGACGAACAGGCACCCGCGCCGCGCGATTCTCCGTGCGGCGCTGCTCGGTGTCGCCGGGACGGCGGCCAGCTCGGCACTGAACGCCTGCACCGATTCCCCCACCGCTTCTCCCGATGCGCCGCCGACGTCACCCGGGGCGGGCAGCGAGTCCCGCGGCACCGTGCTGCTGGCGTACTACTCACGCGCTGGTGAGAACTACTTCAACGGCGGCCGCAAGCGTCTGACGGTCGGCAACACCGAGGTCGTGACTGGCCTGATCGGCCGGCTCATCGGCTGCGACGTGCACCGTATCGAGGCCAGCGACCCGTACCCCGACGACTACGACCCGACGGTCGCCCGCAACGTGCGCGAGCAGGAGGCGAACGCGCGGCCGGCCATCGCGAACCCGCTGAACTCGATCGAACGCTACGACACGGTGCTGCTGGGCAGCCCGATCTGGAACGTCCGGGCACCCATGATCATGACGACGTTCGTCGAGGGTCTCGACTTCGCCGGCAAGACCGTCCACCCGCTCACCACGTACGCGGTGAGCGGCCTGGGCACCACCGAGCGCGACTATGCCGCGTCCTGTAAGGGCGCGAAGCTGGGGGAGGGCCTTGCCGTACGTGGCGAGGAGGTCGCCGATGCCGAGCCCGCCGTCGAGGCCTGGCTGCGCCGCATCGGCCTGCTCGCCCGCTGAGGAGTTGACCTGTCCGCCGAGCGAAGCCGGAGACCGCCCGGGGAGCGTCTCAGTCGCCCGCCCGAGCCGTGACGCCCTTCTGCGTCGCGGCCCACGCGGCAAGCAGTTCCAGGCCGTCACCGGAGGGGGTCCTCGGCTCCGCGGAGTAGGTCACGACCGTCAGGGCCTCGTCGCCGGACAGCTCGAAGGCTTCGTAGGACAGTTCCAGCTCGCCGATGGCGGGGTGGCGGAACCGCTTGGTTCCGTGCCGGTGCACGTAGACGTCCTGGGCGGCCCACCAGCCACGGAAGGGCTCGCTGCGCATGGACAGCTCACCGATCAGGTTCATCAGCTGCTGGTCGTCCGGGTTCTGGGCGGCGGCGATGCGCAGCGCGGCGACGCCGGATCGGGCCACCTGCGCCCAGTCCGGGTAGAACGCCTGAGCGTGTGGGTTCAGGAAGGTGAACCGCATCGAGTTCACCGGCAGGGCCACGTCCGTGCCGAACATGGGCGAGTAGAGGGCCATGCCCATCTCGTTCCCGGCCAGGATGTCGAAGCGGTGGTTGCGAAGGAACGCCGGCACCCCGGTCATCGAGCCGAGCACGCGGCGGATCGCCGGCCGGATCTCGGGCGCCTTGTCGTGGCGGGTACGGGTGCGCACAGCCCGGGGGCCGGCGGCGCGGGCGAGGTGGTGCAGGTGCGCGGTCTCGGTGTCGTCGAGTTGCAGGGCGCGGGCGATCGCGTCCAGGACGCTGTCGGAGGCGCCAGCGAGGTTGCCGCGCTCCAGCCGGGTGTAGTACTCGACGCTGACCCCGGCCAGGGCGGCGACCTCACCACGACGCAGCCCGGCCACGCGGCGACTGCCGTACGCGGGGATCCCGGCCTGCTCCGGGCTCACCTTGGCCCGGCGTGAGCTGAGGAACGCGCGTACCTCGCTGCGGTTGTCCATATCCCCAGGTTAGGCACCTCCTGCGGCAGGAGGGGGTCCCTGCCGGTACCCCTCTACGCGGTGTCTCCCTGCCCGCTGCACCTGGGCGTTTCCTGGACGCGGATACCCGCCGACGTCGTTCTGAAAGGATCACCACCATGCGTGCCACTCTCTACGGCGGCCCCGGCGACATCACCGTCGGAGAGCGCCCCGACCCGCGGATCGAGAACCCGACGGACGCGGTCGTACGCGTCACGCTGGGCTGCGTCTGCGGCTCCGACCTCTGGTACTACCGAGGGGTCAATCCGCACGCGCTGGGCCCGATCGGCCACGAGTTCATCGGCGTCGTCGAGCAGGTCGGCGCCGACGTCACCACCGTGTGGCCCGGCGATCTGGTCGTGGCGCCGTTCACCTTCTGCGACGGCACCTGCGCGAACTGTGTCGCCGGCTGGACCGGCAACTGCGTCAACGGTGGCTCGTTCGGCAACCACGGCATCGACGGTGGGCAGGGCGAGTTCGTACGCGTCCCGTACGCCGACGCGACGCTGGTCACCGTGCCCGGCGGCGGCCACTCCGACGCGATCATGAAATCGCTGCTCGCCCTGTCCGACGTCATGTGCACCGGGCACCACGCCGCGTCCAGCGCTGGCGTCAAGCCCGGCGACACCGTGGCGGTCGTCGGCGACGGAGCAGTCGGCCTGTGCGCGATCATCGCCGCCAAGCGCCTCGGTGCCGAGCGGATCCTCGCGCTGAGCCGCAACCCGATCCGGCAGACCCTCGCCCGCGAGTTCGGGGCCACCGACATCATCGCCGAGCGTGGCGACGAGGCCACCAAGCTGGTGCTGGACCTGACCGGCGGAACCGGCGTCGATGCCGCCCTGGAGTGCGTCGGCACGGGCCAGTCCATGGCCACCGCGTTCGGCATCGCCCGCGTGGGTTCGGTCGTCGGCGCGGTCGGTGTGCCGCACGACTCGGTTGTGCCGATACAGACGGTCATCTTCCGCAACGTCGGCCTGCGCGGCGGGGTCGCGCCGGCCCGCCGCTACATCCCCGAGCTGCTCGGCGACGTCCTCGCCGAGCGCATCAACCCCGGCCTGGTCTTCGACTACGAGACCAGCCTGGACGACATCGACGACGCCTACACCGCCATGCTGGACCGCCGTGCCACCAAGGCGCTCGTCCGCATCAGCGCGTGACGCTCGACCTGCGCAGGGGGTTCTGTCGGTACCCCTCTCGGCAAGACCTCCCGAAAAGCGGCAAACCGATGTTTGCTGGTTCCAGGCCGGGTACGTCTGTGGAAGAGGGCGCGCCCGCCATCGTGGGCCCCGTCGTGGGGGAGCAGGCCCGCAGGGTCACCCTGCGCCTGCTGCCCCGGAATTGAAAGGACCGCCGCAATGCCCACCATCCCGCACCTGACACTGAACAACGGCGTCGAGATGCCCGCCATCGGCTTCGGCGTCTACCAGACGCCGCCGGACGAGACCCGCTCGGCCGTCGACGCCGCGCTGTCAGCCGGCTACCGGCACATCGACACCGCGGCCGCCTACGGCAACGAGAAGCAGGTCGGCGAGGCGATCGCCACGTCCGGCGTCGACCGCTCCGAGGTGTTCGTCGAAACCAAGATCTGGATCAGTGACTACGGGTACGACCAGACGCTGCACGGCTTCGAGAAGAGCGCGGCCAAGCTCGGCGTGGACCAGATCGACCTGCTGATCCTGCACCAACCCCTGCCCTCGGAGTTCGACAGGACCCTGGGTGCCTACCGTGCCCTGGAGACGCTGCTGAACGACGGCAGGGTCCGCGCCATCGGCGTCAGCAACTTCATGGTCGACCATCTCACCGCGCTGCTGGACACGGCGACTGTCGTGCCGGCGGTGAACCAGATCGAGGTGCACCCGTACTTCGCCCAACGCGAGGTGCAGGCGTTCGGCGCGCAGCACGGCATCCTGTCGCAGGCGTGGTCCCCCATCGGCGGCGTCACCTTCTACCGCGACGGTGAGCACACCAGCACCCTGCAGGACCCGGTGATCGGCGAGATCGCCGAGGCGTACGGTAAGAGCCCGGCGCAGGTGATGCTGCGCTGGCACGTCCAGCAGGGCCGCTCGGCCATCCCGAAGTCCACCAAGCCGGCACGCATCGCGGAGAACATCGACGTCTTCGATTTCGCGCTCACCGGCGAGCAGCTCGCCGCGATCGACGACCTGGACACCGGCAGGCGCGGCGGCCCCGAGCCCGCCGACATCACCCTGGCGGCCTTCGGCAAGCCGATCCCCGAAGCCTGATCGAGCCCACCCGCTGACCCGCGGCGGCTGCCATCGGCCAGCGGGATTTCCGATCCGACGACGACACGGAGGACAACAATGCGTACCGCCAAGCTGGGCGATCTGGAGGTCGCCAGGATCGGCCTGGGTGCGATGGGAATGTCGCACGGCTACAGCGGCGCCGGCAGCGACGACGCCGAATCGGTCCGCACCATCCACCGGGCCATCGAGCTGGGTGTCACGCTGATCGACACCGCGGAGATCTACGGCCCGTACGCCAATGAGGAACTTGTCGGCCGGGCGTTGCGGGACCGTCGCGATCAGGTGGTGCTGGCGACCAAGTTCGGCCTCGTCTCTCACGACGGCCGGGTGTCCGGAGGCCTGGACAGCAGCCCGGAGAACATCCGCACCGCGGTCGAGGGCTCGCTCAAGCGCCTCGGGACCGACCACATCGACCTGTACTACCAGCATCGTGTCGACCCGGGGACCCCGATCGAGGACACCATGGGGGCGCTCGCGGAGCTGGTGAACGAGGGCAAGATCCGGTACGTCGGGCTGTCCGAGGCCTGGATCGACACCATCCGGCGGGCCCACGCCGTGCACCCGGTCGCCGCCCTGCAGTCGGAGTACTCCCTGTGGACGCGTGACCAGGAGCAGATCCTGCCCCTGCTGCGGGAGCTGGGTATCGGCCTGGTGGCCTACTCGCCGCTCGGCCGTGGCTTCCTCACCGGCGCCCTGCGCACGCCGGCCGATGTCGAGCGCCTCGACGACAGCGACTTTCGCAAGAACCACCCGCGGTTCACCGGCGAGAACTTCCACCGCAACCTGCGCATCGCCGACCAGGTGCAGGCGGTGGCCGAGCAGGTGGGCGCCACCTCGGCCCAGGTCGCTCTGGCGTGGCTGCTGGCCAATGGCGACGACATCGTCCCCATTCCCGGCACCAAGCGCGTGAGCCGGGTGCAGGAGAACGTCGCGGCGGACGCCGTCACGCTCACCCCCGAGCAGATGACCACCCTCACCGCGTTGCCGGTGGCCGAGGGCGGTCACCACACCGACGAGCAGATGCGGGTGATCGAGCGCTGAGCACCGGGCGGGCCGGTCCCTTCGCGAACGGATCGGCCCCCCGGCAGGCGGCAAGGTCCAGATCCCACACGAGCGTGTCGCCGTCGACCCGGTCGGCCGGCGGCCCCAACTCCGGCGGCAGATCCCGGCGGGCACCGCTGGGTACCTCCGGATCCGGGTTCGCGCTCGGCGAGGGGGCCGCCGGGATTTGGCGTCGGCACACCAGTAACACCGCGAGGGGTGCCGTCACCACTACGAGCCGTGGCTGTTCACCGTCGTCCGGCGGTCGGAGCCGGTCTCGGGCTGGCGGCCGAGGACTGGCGCAGCCGGCGTAACCGGGAACGATGGGACCTGGTGACCCGCGACCACCACAGGCGCTGCACCAGCAACGTCAGCACCCCGGCGACCACGATCGCGGCAAGGTTGATCAGCAACTGCAGCGCCGAGCCGGCCGCCTCGTCCGGGACGTTGTACGCCATCGCGACGGCGACGTTCGCCGCGGCCGGAACCGTGGTGACCGAGATCAGCACGCCGACCAACGAGCCGGACTTGTTCGATGTCACCGAGAGCATGCCCGCCACCCCGGCCAGGAAGCCCACCACCCAGGACAGCGCGTCGGGTCGCCAGATGAAATCGGTCAGCGGACGGTCGGCGAGCAGCATCTCCCGGTCGATCAGCCCGACGGCGTTCAACACCCAGGTGCTGAGTACGGTCGCCGACATCGCGACGAGGAATCCGACCGCCAGGGCCATCGCGGAGCGTCGGATGATCGGGTGCCGCCACCGGACCAGCGCCACGCTGAGCGCGGCGAGGGGCCCGAACTCGGGGCCGACGACCATCGCGCCGACGATCAGGATCGGTTGATCCAGCAGCACCCCGATCCCGGCGATGATGGTGGCCAACGTGATCAAGAGCAGGTACGTCGCGGAGAGCCGTGTCTCCTCACCGGTCTTGCGTGCGACCTCGTCCCAGACCACGGCGTCCGTACCCAGACCCGGTGCGGCGTCGCTGGCCCGGTCGGCCGCCGCGGACAGCGTGGCGTCCACCCCGTCGACAGCGATCCCACCGTCCTTGTCCACGCCCAGCTCCCGCAGTGCGAGCAGGACGCCGTCGGCACCTTCCCGCGCGACGTCGCAGAGCACGAGGTCGCCGGGCGGGACCTTCGCGGCACCGGGCAGCACGACGACGTGGGTGACCGCAGGATCCGCCGACAGCAGGTCCACCACCGCCTGACTTCGGTCGACCGCGACGATCACCCTGAGATGCAGCATGCGCCCACCCCCCTCTCGCGATCATCTTGATCGAGCCGGAGCCGAAGAGCCAGCTCAGCCACCCCCGGGGGTGTGGACCCGATCAGGCAACCACCTCTTTGTGCCCGTTGCCGTCCAGCTGTGGGTGGGCGTTGCGGTTGCGATCGACCAACTCGCGCAGTTGCGCGCTCTTGAGCAGCATCGTCGCCTCCACCGGACGGGTGGACAGCACCCACCGTACGGTCGCGAGCGCGTGCGCAACGTCGATGACGCTCTTGGCGCTGTCCGGGTCGTGCCAGTGGCGTGGGCTCCTCGGCACGGTGAAGACAGCCCAGACATCGGTCGCCAGCAGCAGGTACGTGGGAAGAGCGCGGATCAGGGCAGGGGCCGTGGGTGTGTAGGCCACAGCCGCGATGGCCCGCAGGTGCTGAGTGACGGCCGCAGCAAGGTCGTTGGACCGGACCTGGGCCATGAGCTCGACCAGCGTCGTTCGGGTCTCGTCGTTGGCGTTGGTGGGCAGTGCCCCGTAGGCGGCCTCAAGGGTTTCGGCCACGTCGGCGCGCACGATCGAGTCGACGACGTCGATGACGGGCACCGCGAACTTCGAGGTGCGTCTCGCGTCCACCATCGCCCGAGCGGTGCGGATGAGGTCCCGGGCGTGCCCGCCGGACCAGGCGTGACAGAAGGCCGCCGCCGCGTCCGGGAAGTAGAGCACCCGCCCGTCCAGTAGCGCGCGGGACTCGGCCCAGGACAGCTGGGCGACCGGGATGACCGTGTCGAGCGAGGAGTCGAAGACATCCCGGACGGGGACGCCGCGCGCCGCGAAGCTGTGCATGGCATCCGTGGACACCGAGACGATGAAGTGCACACCTTCCACGTGGAACAGATCCTTCAGCGCGTTGACGAGGTCTACGGCCTGCTGTGCATCGGCGATCTTGTCGAGCTCGTCGACACACACGACGACCGGGCTCCCCGTGAGTTTGGCGACCTGGCCCAGGAAACGCCGTACGCCCTCGACGTTTTCCGGGTGGGAGAGCTCGCGTTGCGTGTGCGCGACCTCGCGGGACGCCTCTCCGCTGAGCCAGCCGGCCCGGCCAGTCGTCTTCGCGGTCCGTTTGACGGCTGCCTGCCATCGCAGGTCCATGAGACGGTCGTAGGCGAGCCGAGCCGCTGGTTGCGCATTGCGCAGTCGACGACCGCGTCGGGCCAGATGCCGCCACACCATCGCCGCCATGCTGGTGAAGGCAACTGTTCCCGCAATGGCCGCCAGTAACGTCGTCACGCTGACCGTCGTGGTCGGCTCGAGTGCCGTGGCATTTTCCAGGACGAGGACGATCAGGGCCGCCAGCAGCACGATTGGCCAGATCGTGCCCGCCAGGGCCGCGCGGGCTATGCGAGCGGGGTTGTCGCGTAGCAGTTTCGGGAACCCGCCGGGCTCGATGTTCGTGTCGCCGAGGACCTCCTCGGCCAAGCGCAGCTCGATCAGGCGCAGGTACTCGGCGGCCTGATAGAAGACCGGTGTTGGCAGGTAGATGCCGACACAATCGATCTCAGCGTCGCGGAGAACGCTCAGCATGGCCGTCGTCTTGCCGGCGCCCCGCGGCCCTGCCAGTCCGATGGCCGACGTCCGGTGCTCGCG
Source organism: Micromonospora vulcania (assembly GCF_042658605.1). Taxonomy (NCBI): domain Bacteria; kingdom Bacillati; phylum Actinomycetota; class Actinomycetes; order Micromonosporales; family Micromonosporaceae; genus Micromonospora; species Micromonospora vulcania. The sequence goes on from NZ_JBHSQS010000017.1 coordinate 65,554, forward strand.
GATGAACCGTGCGAGAAGCGTGTACGTCTTCGACGGTACGACGTCCCGGTAGGCGTCCAGTTCCACCAGCGTCGGCGCTCGTTCGGTGGTGAGCAGCGAACCGTGGGCTGCGGTGTCCCCCGCGCGCTCGTTGAGAACGAACCGCAGCAGCATCTCGACCTCGGCTTGCACGCGCGCGATGTGGTCACCCGTGGCCGAGACCGCGAGAGCGAAAAGCCGTTGTCGTTTGTTTCGGTTGTCGCCCCAGACGTTGAGTAGTGCGACCACCAGCACGGCTGCCCCGATGCCGATGATTGGCCAGAAATCACCCGGTTGCAGTGACCCGTAGGGCCAGTTGACGACGTCGGCGAGGACGAGCCCGACGAACGCCAGGACCACGGCGCCGGCGGCGACCAGAAAGGGCCTCGGCTCGCGTGTCCCGCGCGCCCGAACCAACGCGGCCGTGGCAGCGAGTTCTTCCGCCCGCACCTGTTCCCAGACGCTCTCCTGGCGGGCCAGCATCTCCTGGAGAATCGCCGGTTGGTCCTCCTCTGGGACCTTGAGCTCGTCATCGGCGACCAGCAGACTCCGGACAAGGTCGCGCAGGTAATTCTCGCGTCCGGATTTGGCCGCCAGCTCGTGATCGAGATCATCGAGGCTTCGTCGCCGCTCGGGGTTGGCCACCGATAGATCTTCCCCTATGTGGCTGACTGCAAGATCCGACTAGCCGTCAGGGGTACATGGCTGCCTGGTCACGGCCGGATGGTCGATCGGTTCCGCGTACCCGCACTGGCCGGACGGGTCTGGTTCATCGCATTGGCCGTTCCAGGTCGGCGAGTACCTCGGCCACCAACGTCCCGGTCAGCGTCGTCTCGGCCACCGCAGCCTCCTGCCCATCAGCGCGAGATGCAGCCTATGACGCTGGTCGGCGACGGGAACGACGCCGACGGCAGACCCGGCGGCTGATGCCCGGAAGCGGCACCCCGGCCGAGACGCCCGCAGTAGCGTGGAACGCGGGGCCGTCGCGGGACGCCGGCCGAAGATCCACGAGTACGCCGGGCAAGCGCACGCGCGCATTGAGCCAGGGAGGCCCCGATGAGCCCGAAGAGCGCCCAGGGTGACGCGAGTGGGATGTCGCGCATCGAGAGCCTTGACGTGAAGCTCGAGGTGGTCGTCGTCCCGGTCTCGGATGTCGGCCGCGCGAAGGAGTTCTACCAACGCCTCGGATGGCGGCTCGACCAGACGCCGCCCGGCATCGTCCAGCTCACGCCGCACGGCTCCGGGTGCTCGGTGCAGTTCGGCCCGGATCTCACGACGGCTGCACCCGGTTCGGCCGTGGCGTACCTGATCGTGTCCGACATCGAGGCCGCCCGTAAGACCCTGGTCGCTGCCGGTGTCGAGGTCGGCGACCTGTTCCATGTCAGCCCGGACGGCCCGGTCGACGGGCTGGACCCCGAGCGGCGCAGCTACTTCTCGCGCGCCACGTTCCACGACCCGGACGGCAACACCTGGCTGATGCAGGAGATCACCACCAGGCTTCCCGGGCGCGTCGAGGGCGGGTTGACGTCGTTCGGCTCCGCGAGCGACCTGGCCACCGCGCTGCGGCGCGCGGCCGCCGCCCACGGCGAGCACGAGGAGCGCACCGGCAAGAGGGACGACAACTGGCCCGACTGGTACGCGACGTACATGGCGAACGAGCAGTCCGGGGCCAAGCTGCCCGAGTGAACCGAGCCGGGCGCGGTCACCCCCATCCCGGATCGCCGGCCAGGTCGTCCCGGGTTCGTACGACGACTGACCGTGCCCATGTCCTCGGGCCGTTTGTGCCACCAGCGCGTTGGGCACAAGACAGGCCATGGTGAATGAACGAGTCAAGTCCGTGGGTGGCTACCTGATGCGACTTCTCGGCGGAGTGGGGGTCATCGTGGGCATCCTGGGGATCTTCGCGAGTCTGTCCCAACCCAATGTCGTCGGGGTGGTCCTCGGCGTGCTCTTCGTCGCGGGCGGGGTGGTCCTGCTCAAGCGCTCCGGCGGGGGCAGCCGTGCGGGCGGGGTGACGTCCACGCCACACAGCACGCGCTGAGCATGGTCGACCCCGGGTGGCGCGTGCGTATTCCGGGCGGAAGCCGCACGCGCCCCAATCCGGTCAGGACAGTCGCAGCCGAGGCTCGAGAATCACCTCGAAGAGCCGGTCCCACGGCAGCTCGACACGCGCCGACTCGAAGCGAGCCAGGGTCGCCGTGAACGTCCGCGCGCCTCGCCGGCCCAGAACGATGCGGTGCCCGGCGAAGTGGTCGGCGAAGTACCGCTCGGTCAGCGGCACCAGCCGCTCGCGTACCCAGCCGTCGAAGTAGCTCTTCTGCTCGGGGGTGAGCGCGAGCGGGTCCCAGCCCTGCGCCCGTGCGTGCGCGTACGCCTCGACCTGCACGACGTTCTTCCACGGGTCGTCCTTGACGAACCGGTAGAGCAGGTACTCGGCGTGCGCCTGGCCGGGCCCGCGTAGCTCGGGCACGCCGAATCCGCTGCCCGAGGAGCGGAGGTACGCCCACCGGGCGGTGCCGTGGCCGAGCGCCAGACCGAGCGCGTTGCCGCCGGTGTTCCACCCCGAGTACGACAGCAGCGCCGCGAGATCCAGGCCGCTCTCCATCCGCGCGACAAGTTCGTGGTCCGCCTTGTTCACGATGAGCGGGTCCACCACGATGACCGGGGTGCCGGCGGCCAGCAGTTCACCGATCCGCCCGACGAAGGCGTCCAGGTCGGCGGCCCGCTGCCCGGGTGCCGACGAGGGGGTGTTCACGGCGAGCACGATGTCCGCGTCGCCACTGACGACCCGTCCCCCCACGGCGGCCGCGTGCCGGCGGATGTTCTCCGCGAAGGGGATGCTCTCCAGTTGGGCGGTCCAGCTCTCGCCGGAGACGCCGGCGTACTCGGCCCGGTAGGTGGGTGCCGTGCCGGCGGCGATCACCCGGGCGACGAGCAACGCGTCGACCTCGTCGGCGCCCGGGAAGATCTCCACCCGGCCGCCGACGCCGAGTTCGGCGACGAGCGCCTCCAGCTCCACCCGCTCGGCTCGGGCCAGGCCGACCGGCGCGGTGTCGTCCTCGGAGAGCACGAGGTGGCTGATGGTGCCATCGGCCACCCACTCCACCATCAGCCGGTTGACCTGGTGGTTGCGGGACCGCGCGGCGAGATAGTCGGCGACGACCTGGTCCGGGATCTGCGCCCGGACGGCATCGAGTTGGGCCCGCAGCTGCTCCTGCCCGAGGTTGACCACCTGGTCGTAGAGCTTGGCCCAGGCGACCAGCAGGTCGCGGTACGTGTCCAGCTCGGTGCCCGTGCTGGTGATGGCGAGGCGCTGGATGGTGTCGTGCACCTCGATCACCGCGTCCGGCCGGGTCGAGCGCAGGTCCCGGATCGCGGCCAGGTTCTCCAGGGCGGCCGCCAGGGTCGGCGCGGCCGTGCGGGAGGCGATCAGGCCGCCGTAGGCGAGCATGCTGACCGAGATCACGTACCCGTCGACGCCGTCGGTGGAGCCGAGCCAGCGGGCGATGGCGGCACCGTCAGCCGGGGTGAAGAAGCGGCCCAGCAGTTCCTTCGGCGGCAGCTGCACCTGGGCACCGGCGCTCGCCGCGGTCATCTGCGGGGCGTAGGTGTTGACCGGGCGGTCGTCCAACGGGACCAGGGCCACCCTCAGGTGCCGGTTGGCGGGTCCCGCGAACGCGGGTCGGCCGAGTGCCACGGTGGTCAGCCCGGCCATGCCGGTAGCCAGCAAAGTACGTCTTCTCATGCTCGCTCTCCCATTGTCGAGGTGCCGGATGGGCGGGGGGTGACCGGCACGAGCCGGCGGGTTATCCACAGTGGTGACGTGACGGCGTTGCCCATCACCACCGCGTGCGCACCCGCCTCGAACGCCCGGCCGATCTGCTCCGTACTGCGGTACCGCCCCTCGGCGATCACCGGTACGGGCAGCAGCGCGGCGAGTCGTTCCACGAGCCCGAGGTCGGGCCCGTCCGTCGGCGGGCTGGCGGGGGTGTAGCCGGACAGTGTGGTGGCGACGGCGTCCGCGCCGGCCTTGACGGCGGCGACGCCCTCGGCCGTGGTGGAGACGTCGGCCAGGACCAGTGCGTCGGTCCGTTCGCGGATCAGGCGGACCGTGTCGGCGAAGGGGCGGCCGTCCGGTCGGGGGCGGTCGGTGGCGTCGATCGCGATGATGTCCGCCCCGGCCAGCGCCACCTCGAGCGCGTGGGCCGCGGTCGGGGTGATGAAGACGCCCTCGGTGCCGTGCTTGTACAGCCCGATCACCGGGACGTCGACGGCGGCGCGTACCGCGCGCACGTCGTCGGGTCCGTTGACCCGGACCGCCACCGCGCCGCCGCGCACCACCGCGGCCGCCACCCGGGCCTGGACGTACGGGTCCCGCATCGGGTCGTCAGGCTCGTCGGGCAGCGGTTGACAGGACACCACCAGCCCGCCGGCCAGGTCGTCAAGCAGGGTCACCCGTTGGTCCTCTCGATGTCGGGTCGGTCGATGGCGAGTCGGGCCGCGCCGACCACGACGGCGTCGGCGCCCAGCGTGGCCGGCAGCAGCGGGACATCGCCCCAGCCGGTGGGCAACTCGGCCGAGTAGGCGGCTGACGCGGCGGGCAGCAGGGTGCCGGCAGCCCCGCCGGCCACCAGGACGGCCTCCGGATCGAGCAGGGCCACCAACCCCGCCAGGGCCGCGCCGAGAGCCGTTCCGGCCCGCTGCACGACCCGCTGGGCGACCGCGTCGCCGGCCGCGGCGCGCTCCGCCACGGTCCGCCCGGTGACGCGGGTGCCGGTCTCGATGGCGTACGCGGCGGCCAGCCCGCTGCCGGAGGCGATCGCCTCCAGATGCCCGTACCGGCCGCATCCGCACCGCAGCCGCTCGGCGCCCGGGGTCGGCAGATGCCCGACCTCGCCGGTGGCACCGCGGGCGCCGGCCTCGACACGCCCGTCGCGGACGACCGCGCCGCCCAACCCGGTGCCGACGGCCACCAGCAGCACCTGAGCGCGGTCCCGCCCCGCGCCGGCCCAGCATTCGCCCAGCGCGGCGGCGTTCACGTCGTTGGTGACCCGGACGCGTCGACCCAGCCGGGCGGCCAGCGCGTCGGCGACCGGGGTGCCGGTCCAGCCGGGGAGGCTGTCGGTGGCGTACCGGATGCCGCCGGTCGCCGGGTCGACGGTGCCGGCGGTGCCCACCCCCACCGGCCCGGCGGCCGCGCCGAGCAGGTCGGTGGCCAACTGGGCCGCGGCGTCCAGCACGGCGCCGGGCCCGGACCGGGCGGGCGTGGGCACCTCGCGGCGCTCCAGCACCTGCCCGCCCCGGTCGACCAGCGCGGCGGCCGTCTTGGTGCCGCCGATGTCGATGCCGAGCACCGGCGAGGTCATCCCTTGAGGCCGGTGTGCGCGAGGCCCTCGACGAACTGCTTCTGCGCGACGACGAAGACCACCAGGACGGGCAGTGCGGTCATCGACGCCGCGGCCATCTGGACGTCCCACATCGGGCCGCCGTAGGCGTCGACGAACTGGGTGAGCGCCTGGGGCAGGGTGAACTTCTCCGGAGAGGAGAGGAACACGATCGGTTCCAGATAGAGGTTCCAGCTGTGCAGGAAGGTGAAGATGGCCACCGCGCCCAGTGCCGGCCGGGACAGCGGCAGGGCGATCCGCCGGAAGGTGGCGAAGCGGCCCAGTCCGTCGACCCGGGCGGCCTCCTCCAACTCGCCAGGCAGGCTGATGAAGAACTGCCGCATGATGAACGTCGCCAGCACGCTCGGCGCCCCGAAGATCGGCACCAGGATCAGTGGCCAGTGGGTGTTGACCAGGCCGAGCTTGAAGAACATCTGGAACAGCGGCACGATCGTCACCTCGCTGGGAATGAGCAGGCCCGCGAGGACGACCAGGAACAGCACGTTCTGGCCGCGGAAACGGATGCGCGCGAAGGCGTACCCGGCCAGCGCCGACACCGCCATCGTGCCGACCGTGACGACCAGCGCGATGTAGAGGCTGTTGAGGTACTGCTGCCCGAACGGCTGCAACTCGAACACCCGCTGGTAGGCGTCGAGCCGCGGGTTGGTCGGCAGCAGCCGCGGCGGGAAGGCGAAGATGTCCGCCACCGGCTTCAGCGACGAGGTGACCATCCACCAGGTCGGGAAGACGAACGGGATCGCCAGGACCAGCAGCACTCCGTAGAGCACCAGCTTGGTCCGCCGGGACAGGTCACGATTCATGGAAGACCCACCTCTTGCGCATCTGCCACTGCAGCACGGTGAGAGCGAGCACGATGACGAACAGCAGGATCGACAGCGTGGCGCCGTAGCCGAAGTGATGGAACTGGAAGGCCTGCTGGTACAGGTAGTAGACGAGGACCGTCGTCGACGCTCCGGGTCCGCCCTGGGTGAGCACCGCGATCTGCGCGAAGACCTGCAGTGACCCGACCACGGTGATGATCGAGGTGAGCAGGATCGTCGGGCTGATCAGCGGTACGGTGATCCGCCAGAACTGGCGCATCCGGCTCGCCCCGTCGACCTCCGCGGCCTCGTACAGCTCGGCCGGCACCCCTTGCAGGGCGGCCAGGAACAGCACCATGTTCAGGCCGACGTTCTTGAACACCTGCACGACGATCACGGACACCATCGCGGTGCCCTCGCCGCGCAGCCAGTTCGGCCCGTCCACGCCGATGGTGTCGAGCAGCCCGTTGATCCCGCCGTTGTCCTGGAGCAGGAAGCCCCAGACGATGGTCCAGGCCACCAGCGAGACCACCACGGGGGAGAAGAACAGCGTGCGGAACAGGATCGTGCCCCGCAGCCTCTGGTTGAGCAGGACGGCCAGCAACAGGGCCAGGCCGAGGTTGAGCACCACCAGACCGATCGAGAACAGCCCGGTGGCGCGCAGCACTCCGCCGAGGTTGGAATCGTCGGTGAGGGCCTTGTAGTTGTCGGTACCGACGAAGTCGAAGGTCCCGGCGAGCACGTTCCACTCGTGCAGGCTGTACCAGAACACGAGGATCAGCGGCAGGATCACGAAGACGACGCTGCCGAGCAGTTGCGGGGCGATGAACAGGTAACCGGTGAGCTGGTCCCGGCGGCGGCTGGTCCAGAACGGCCGGGCCGGGCCCGGGGTGGGCCCGGCAACAGCCGAGCCCACCCTGGTGTCCGTCTGGGTCATGATCGTTGGCCTTACTTCGCCAGCAACGGCTGGATCTTGGTGCAGACGCCGTCGAGTACGGCCTTGACGTCCGCGTTCGGCTGCCACAGCGGGTCGAGGCCGGCACGGACCTGCTGGCTCAGCTCGGCCTGCCCGGAGTGGCTGGGCTTGACCACACCGCTGGTGATGCCGTCGATGACGACCTTCTGCAACTGCTCCGGCTTGAGCTTCGGGTTCGTCTTACCGAGGGTCTCGGCGGTCAGCTGTGACTGCCGGGGCGGCGGGAAGAACTGGGCGAGCTTCGCCGAGTTCGTGGGGTTGGTGAGGAAGGCCAGGAAGTCGGCCGCCTGCTTGGCGTGCGGGCTCTTCTTCAGCACCCCGACGCCGGCCTGACCGACCACCGCGTAGTTCCCCTTCGGCCCGGCCGGAAGCGGCACCAGGTCCCACCCGAAGCCGCCGTCCTTGAGCAGCGAGGCGCGGGAGATCTGGGTGACCGTCATGGCCGAGTCGCCGGCGAAGAAGTCGGCGGTCGTACCGGGGCCGGGCAGCGCCTTCTGGGTGAAGGTGGCCTTGTGCAGGGTGGTCATCGCGTCCACCATCTCGGGGCTGTTGAAGCCGCAGGTCTTGCCGTCCTCACTCCAGGCCTGGGCACCCCACCCGGTCCAGAAGGTGGACAGGTTGTCCCAGCCCTTGTAGTCGAAGTCCCGGATGACCAGGCCGGCCTTGCCGGACTTCGTGGCCGTCGCCGCGGCGGTGGCCAGCGCGTTGTCCCAGGTCCACTGACCGGCCGCGATCAGCTCGGCGGGGGTCTTCTGCCCGGCCGCCTTGAGCTGGTCGGTATTGACGAAGACCCCGAACGGCGAGGTGGAGAAGGGGTACGCGTACAGCTTCCCGCCGTTCTGCCAGAGCTTGAGGGTGGCGGGGGAGATGTCCTCGTACTGGTAACCCTCGGCCTTCTTGAGCGTGTCGTCCAGGGGCAGCAGCGCGCCCGAGGCGACGAAGTCGGGGGCGGAGTTCTCGAACACCCACGCGAGGTCGGGCGCGTTGCCGCCCGCGATCTGGGTGGTCAGGGTCGTGGTGTACGTGTCGAACGGCAGCGGGTCGAACTTGATCTCGGCTACGTCCGGGTGGCTCTTGCGGTACTCGTCGGCGATCTCGTTGAACAGCTTGAGGTGCGCCTCGTTGGCCGACCAGATGGTCATCCGCAGCTTCGCCGGGCCGCTGTCGTCGGCCGAGCCACCGCCGCCACAGGCGCTCAGGGCGAGTGCGCCGGCCAGTGCCACGGCGACACCGCGCAGGGCCTTTCCTGCTCTCACAATCTTCTCCTCACCGGGGGTGTGTTCAGTAGCCCGCGATCCGCGGCCAGCGCTGTTCCACGCCGGCCGCGGTGAGGCGGTCCTGGAAGTCGGCCAGCAGACGGGGGTTGCTGCGGACCGCACGCGGGGACTCGCCCCGCGCCAGACAGAAGTCGGCGAGCAGGCCGGCGACCTCGCCGACGTTCCACTCGACCGGGTGCAGCCGGTAGCTGCCGTTGGTGACGTGGGTGGTGCCGATGTTCTTGCCGGCCGGCAGCAGGTTCTCCATCCGGCGTGGGATCAGCGCGCCGAGCGGGATCTCGAACGGGCAGGAGCCGACGTCGATGTAGTTGTCGCCGCCGGTCGACGGGTGCAGGTCGATCCGGTACATGCCCACGCCCACCGCGTCCGGGTAGCTGACCGCGCCGTGGTCGCCGCGGACCGCCAGGGACAGGTCCTGCTCGACCACGGTGTACTCGGCCTGGATCCGGCGGGACTCGCGGATGTACGGGGCCTGGGCCAGGCCGTCCGAACTGCCGGTCACGTCGCCGCGCAGCCGCAGACCCGGGAAGCCGACGCCGCCGTCCGGCCGGGGCGCCTCGGTCTGCAGCCAGTAGAGCACCGAGTACGACAGCTCGCGGGCCTTGGACAGGTGCCACGACGCGTTCGGCACGTCGATGACGGGACCCTCGAAGTAGTCGATCATCGGCCAGTTGACCAGCGTGATGTCGCTGTCGTACGCGCCGTCGGTGAAGTTGCGCCGCGCGGCGATCCGCCGGAACGTCCACAGGTTGCCGTCGCCGGGGTTGACGCGTTGGTCGGCGTTGACGCTCAGCGGATCGTCGTCCGGGTTGGGGGTGAAGCTGCGCTCGACGATCTCCAGCGTGCGGGGGTGTGGTGACCGCCAGGACAGCAGCCGGTCACCCCAGAAGTCGGGCTTGTAGTCGCGCCAGAAGTCGTACCCCGCCGGGCGGTCGATGGTGTGGTCGCCGTCGACGTGGTCCAGCGCGAAGCAGAAGGACACCGCCTGCATGTTCATCGGCTGGGCCTCGGCCGGGGCGCTCGGCTCACCGGTCGTCGCCTGCGACTCGAACCCGGTGACGTACTCGGTGCCGGTCAGCGGCAGCAACTCGCCGGTCTCGGTGGCGTCCAGGACGTACGGCGCGACCACGTCGATCCGCTCGTCCCGGTCGCGGTGCGCCAGCGTCACGCCGGTCACCCGATCCCCGTCGGTCTCCGCCGCGACCGGCCGGTACGGCTGGAGCACCCGCAGCCGGCCCGAACCGAGGTACGGGGCGAGCATCTGTTCGAGCACGGCGACGGCCACCCGCGGCTCGTGGCAGAGCCGGCTCACCCAACCCGCACCGGGGTTGAGGTCGGTCCAGGCCCGGGACCGTTCGGTCAGCGGGTAGTGCCGACGGTAGTAGTCGCGGATGCCGTTGCGCAGCGCCCGGTAGCTGGCGGTGGCGCCGAACTGCTCGATCCAGGAGTGTTCGTCCGGCGGGACGGCCTGGCTGGTGAGCTGCCCGCCGAGCCAGTCGAACTCCTCGGTCAGGATGACGGACCGGCCGGCCCGGACTGCGGCGAGCGCTGCGGCGACGCCGCCCAGTCCGCCCCCGACGACGAGGACGTCCGTACGCATGAGTACCACGTGCTTCCTTCCAGTTGCGCGGCCGACCTTTTCAGCGCCGGTCGACCGCCGGATCAGGGGTGCCGAGGGTGTTGCCCTCGACGAGTTCGCAGGCGAGAAGTCGTTGCTGGAGGCCGGTGGCGCTGCCGTCGATGACGCCGGTCAGCACCTCGACCGACTGCCGGCCCATCTCCTCGCGGGGGATGTGGAACCCGGTGAACGCGATGTCGGTGGGGACCGCGGTCGTCGGGTCGCCGAGGGTCACGATGGACAGGTCACCGGGCACGGTCAGGCCGCGTCGGCGGGCGGCCGACTCCAGCGCGACCGCGGTGGCGAAGTCCTCCACGAAGGCGGCCGTGGTCCCGTCGGCCAGCAGGGCGTCGATGATGGTGTCGGCCTCCCCGGCCAGCGCTGAGATCTGCTCGGCGCTCTCCGCGGTCGTGGCGGCGGTGCGGAAGCCACGGAGCCGGTCCTTGGAGGATTCCGCGGTGGTGCCGGTGGCCACGTACGTCAGGCGGCGGTGACCGCGTCGCAGCGCGACCTGGACGAGCCGGGCCACCGCCGCGGCGTAGTCCGCGCCGACGTAGGGGACCGGCCCACCGGCGTCGTCGCGCCGCCCGACGGCGACGTACGGATAACCGTCCCGGTTGAGCCGGTGCAGCTCCGCGCCGTCGATCTCGCGCCCGAGCAGGATGCATCCGTCGGCCAGCCGGAGCCGGTTGTCCTGGTGGAAGATGCCGCGCCGGCCGTCCACCACCGGTGCGCTGGTGAAGAGCAGCAGGTCGCAGCCGACCCGCTCGGCGTACTCCTCGATACCGAGCAGGAACGGGTGGAAGAAGTCCCGGCTGCCGCTGGGGAACGCGGGCTCGTAGGTGAACACGCCGATGATCCGGTTGAACCGCGAGGCGAGGCGGCGGGCCACCGGGTCGGCGGCGTACCCGGTCTCGGCGATGACCCGCAGCACGCGGTCCCGGGTCTCCGGGGCGATCCGGACGTCGGTGTCGGTCCGGTTGTTGAGCACCAGCGACACGGTCGCCTGACTGACGCCGGCCATCCGCGCGATGTCACGCTGGGTGACGCGTCTGGGGGGAGCGGTCATGTCGGGTCCTTCCGGTGCCGCTAATGCGTATTAGCGCTCAGGGTTGGAGAGGAGCTTGGCGGGTGGACCGGCGCGTGTCAAGGGGTGGCCGCAAGATTTCGGCCCGATGAACTCGCTGGAGTAATGCGCATTAGCGGTCGGCGTCGGAGTCACCATCAGCGGACCGGCGGGGCATCGGACCACCTCTTGACAGAAGAGCGGCCGGGCGCGCAACATTCGAGAAACATACCTGCTAATACGTATTAGCTTGCCGGTGCCGCACGTGTCCGCCGGTCGATGTCCCCTGTGTTCTTACTGAGTGTTACGCCGCGCCGCTCGTGCCGCCGATCCCGATCGAAGAGGAAGCCGCATGACGAGACCACCCGCCCCGTCGTCCCGACGCGCCGTTCTGGCGGCCGCCAGCACCGGCCTGCTCGTCGCCGCCCTGGCCGGCGCCGGGCCGGCAGCAGCCGAACCCGATCTCGACTTCCCGCAGTTCAGCTATCAGGGCACCGCGTTCGACAAGGGCGCCCTCGCCTACAACCCGACGAACGAGTTCATCTTCCCGAGCGTCATCCGGGCCGCCGACTACTTCCCCAACCCGCTCGGCACCTACTACCTGTACTACGCGCCGCACGAGCGTCCCGGCGGGATCTCCCTCGCGTACTCCGACTCGATCAACGGGCCGTGGACCGAGTACGTCGCCAACCCCCTGATCAGCAACACCTGGCTGCCGTACTACCCGACGGTCAGCCACATCTCGTCGCCGCACGCGGTGTGGATCGAGGGCGAGGGCAAGCTCTTCCTCTACTTCCACGGCGAGAACTCGATCACCCGGTACGCGACCTCCGACGACGGCATCCACTTCAACTACGGCGGAACGGCGGTCAGCCGGAACGACTCGACCGGTGGCGAGACCTCGTACGCCCGGGTGTTCGAGCAGTCGGTGCCCCGCCTCGGCACCCGGTACCTGATGCTCTTCATGGACAACCCGACCGCGGCAGCGCCCGGACCGACCGGGCCCGTGTCCCGGCGGATCCGCTGGGCGGTCTCCAACGACGCGCGGACCTGGGCCATGCAGCCCGAACCGATCGTGACCCCGCAGGGCGTCGAGGCCCGAACGCCTCGGGACCGTTCTTCCTGCGCTGGAACGACCGCAACCTGGTGATCTACCACGCCGCCGACGGCGACATGCACGCGGTGGACGTCGGGCAGGACTTCGACCAGGAGATCCACCTCGGCGTCGTGCACGACTCGATGTCCGCCGCGCCCGACCTCGGCCGCTCGGCCGCGCCGACGTTCTACTTCGACGGAAGCACCGCGCACATGTACTACGAGGCCGGCGGTCGGCTCACCGCGACCATCGGACACGCCACCGCCACCCTGGCGAACCCGTTGCCGGTACGGCAGCTCGACTGTGCGGCGGACCGACCGGTGCTGTGGCCGCCGAACCACAAGCTGGTGGACGTCACCGTCACCGTGGACCTGCCCGACGGCGTGCTCGGCCCGAAGGCGTTCACCCTGACCGGCGTGACCGGCGGCGACGCCGCGGACGTCAGTGGCTTCGCCGTCGGCACGCCGGACACCAGCGGCAAGCTGCGGGCCGAACGTGCCGGCAACGGGGGCGACCGGGTGTACCACCTCGCGTACGCCGGCCACGACGAGATCGGACGGCCGGTCGGCTGCACCGTCTCCGTCACCGTCCCCCACGATCGCGGCAGCCACTAGCGGATCGTCGTCGGCTCCGCAGGGCGTGAGGTCGGCTACCGTTCCCGCCTCCTACTCCAGCGTGTACCGCATGATCAGCCAGACGTCGGCACCCTCGGACCGGGTCAGCACCTGGGTCGGTCCGGGGGTGTCCGGCGGGGCCGTGAAGACGTACCCGTCGGGGGTGTTCAGGGCGGCGCTCGCCGCGTCCCACATCGCCTGGTCGCCGACGACGTGGTGCCTCGGGACCTCGCCGGCCGTGAGGCCGTAGAGCTCGAAGCCCGCCACCGTGACCGTCTTGTGCTGGGCCAGATAGGGAAGGTAGTCGGCGCGAATCGTCGCGCTGAAGTCGCCGCTGCCGCCGAGGAAGGCCGACCACTCGCTGGGGAAGTCGTGGCGGAGGCTGAGCAGCAGGCCCAGGCCGGTCTCGTCGGCGTCGGCGACCAGCTCTTTCAGGTTCTCCACCGCCGCGGTGCGCAGTGGCACGCCACCCTCGCGTGCGGTGTAGCGGAAGTGCAGGATCGCGTCACTGATCGTCGCGTAGTCGATCTGGCGGAACTCGTCGGGCAGAGCGAGAGTCCACACGCTCTCCACGCCGGCGCCCTCGAACGGCAGCAGCCGCTCGTCGCGCAGACTCGTCTCGAAAAGGCCGCTGTCGTTCTGTCCGCTGCTGGTGACGATGGACTGGGTGGCGCTGAAGTAGTCGACGAAGCGGCCGTCCTCGCCGCCCTGGCGTCGGTAGCCGTCGCCGGCCAGCGGCGCGGTACGCACCGAGCTGCGGGTCAGCGTCAGCGTGCAGCTGAGGCTGGTGTACGGCCCGGTCACGCACGGGATGGTGAGGCCGACGCTGCGGATCCGGCGCAGGTAGTGCCCCGGCGTGTCCAGGTCGAACACCCACTCGGGAACGGTCACCTGGCAGGAGCCGGTGGCCTTCAGCGCCAGCAGGGCGACCGGGGCGAGCCGGCGTAGCGAGACGTGCCGGGTCAGTTCGTACTCCCGCTTGTTGTTCTCGTGGTAGGCCAGTTCCATCCGCTTGACGTCGAGCTGCAGCGCCTCGCCGGAGAGCAGTCCGCGACGCCCGCCGTCCCAGTAGTTGAACTTCACGAAGTCCTGGGCGTCCACCTCGGGGCGCATCAGCTCCCGCTTCATCGCCTGCTCGGCCTTGCGGGCGGTGTCGACGGCGAACCGGTAGTACTCGTAGTAGAGCCGGGACACCTCGCCGTGGGTCCAGGCGTACAACTCCTCGTTGGAGAACTTCGACCGCAGGAACCGGTCGGCTTCCTGGGTGTCCGCGATCTGCTGCTTGGTGATCAGGTGGTCGTGGCGGGCGACCTGCTCGGCGAGCATCGAGGTGAGGATCTGTCGGCCGATCACGGCGAGGTCGTGCGCGGCGAGGTTGTACTGCAGCAGCCATTCGTCGGCGCGGCGCTCGTAGGACGCCGTGCGCGCCGCCATTCCGGCCTGGTCGCGTTCCCAGGTGGCGATGATTCCGGAGATGTCGCCGGCGATCCTCGCGGCGGCGACCAGTGCCGTCCCGACGTTCAGCTTGATCTTGCCGCCGATACCCCAGAAGTGGGCGTCCGCGTCCGCGTCCGGCACCGGGGCGAAGGCGGACGCCATCGCGTTGGCGATCGAGCCGTGCAGGCTGGTGTCCCGCGCTCGCGGCAGGTGGCTGTTGAGTTCGACGTCCTCGTTCGCCGAGAGGTAGAGCTTGCCGGAGCCGACGGCGCCGGACAGGATCGTCGGCGACTGTTCCTCGGCGAGTCGAAGCTGCGGGAGGTCCTGCGCGGTGATCGGCTTGTCGTACTGGGCGACGAGCTTGCCGTACGCCTCGGCGAAGTTCTCCTCGGTCAGCGAGAGCCCCTCGAAGGTCACCGCGAGCTCGTCGGCCGTGTTCGGGTCGGCGGGCAGGCCGAGCAGACGCTGGTAGTAGTGCAGGCGTTCGAGTGCCGGCCGGCGGTTGGTCAGCAGTGAGCGGGTGGCCTCCTGGGCGGACGCCCACTGCAGGAAGCGGACCTCCTGCTGCATCTGCTGGATCCGGGTCTCGTGCCCCTGCCGTAGCACCGCGAGACGTTCGCCGTCGCCCTTCTCGATCGCCACGACCAGCGCGGCGCCGAGCCCGCGTACCTCGCCGCTGAGCTCCAGTGCCATCTGGATCAGGAATGGGGCCCGCACCGGGCTGATCGGCTGGTTGGTCCCGCTGATGACCGCACCGATGTCGATCCCGGCCGCGGCGGCCTTGACCAGCATGCCGGGGTCGAGCGGTGGGTCGAAGAGGGCGAGCTGGCGCACGATCCCCTCGATGTTCATCCCGTTGCGGATCTTGAAAAGTCGGTCGGCGACGGTGTCCCAGTAGCCGAGCAGCTTCTCGTTGCGCGGGATGCAGAAGTAGAGGGTGCGACCGATGCCGAACAGCGGGCCAGCCGCGTCCGGGTCGTCCTCGCCCATCTTCGGCATCCCCGCGCTGAGCGGGAACTTGCCCTCCATCTCGACGAGGGTGTTGCCCATCGCGTCGAGCCCCTGCTTCCTCAGCTCCGCGAAGGTCTTCGGGCGGACGGTGCCGGTACGCGGGACGCGTTGCGGCCGCTGGCCGAGCAGGTTCGCCGCAAGGACGTAGAGCTGGGTGGCCTCGGTCAGAGTCTCGGACGTGTCCTGCCGGAACAGGCTGTCACCCCAGGCGATGAGGTTGTCCAGGTACTTCATCACGACGCAGTACTGGTAGGCCAGCTGGCGGGTACGGGCCACCGCGTGTGGCTGGAACGGGCGGTTCTTGATCGCCTCGTACCCCTGCAGGATCTGCTGTTTCAGAGCCAGCTCCGCCGGGGTGCACTCGGCGACCGGCTTGCTCAGGATCATCAGCTGCTCGTCGACCTGCTTCACCACGCCCGCCCTGCGGAAGGCGAGGAACTTCCAGAACCTCTGCGGTACGGGCAGCGCGGTGTCGTTGCAGGTGGGATCGAAGATGTAGTGGAACCACTTGCGGGCCTCGGCGAAACGCTGGTTCTTGCTCAGGTGCACGGCGATGGTCAGCGGCACGTGGAACAGCAGTTCCCAGTTGTAGCCCGAGTACGGGCGACCCACGCCCAGGTCGATCTCCTTGGGTTCGTGCGTGATCTTGACCAGGTCGTTGGTGAGCGCCTTGTAGAGCGAGTCGAAGAACGTGGGGTCGCTCAGGCCCTGGTGGAAGTCCGGGTCGAGCATGCCGGCCAGCGACTTGCGGTTGAGCTCTTCGATCAGCTCGCCGACGAACGGGTGGAAGAAGTTCTCGAACGAGTAGCTGAACGCGGTGTCCTGCTTGTCGATCCACCTGCCACCGAGGGTGTAGAGCACGGTGTCGGCCAGGGTCTCGTGGAAGTAGTTCGTCATCGCGGTCCCCTAGCCCATCTGCTTGATGATCGCGCCGGCCGGCCCGATCTCGGCGGCGTTGAACCGGACCGTGCCGATCGTGCCGAGGCCCTTGGTGATGTAGGCGTCCTCGGTCACGTAGGTGGCCATCGGATCCGGATCGCTGAGCCCGTTGTTGAGTCCGCTGATGATCGGGCCGATCCGGTCCGGGAGGACGTACTTCGGTGGGAGCACCAGGTCCGGGATGGTGTAGGAGGTCGCGGGCGGGGGCGTCAGCTCGCCGTAGCTCTGCCACTGTTTGACCGTGACCGGTGCCTGCGTGGTGTCGACCCAGAAGACGTGCCGGCTGTCGCTGTAGAAGAACGGGGCAGTCCATGGTTCGGTCAGGTCGTGCCTCGGCGCGGTGATCGAGGCGCCGAGTGGGTTGCGGAGCACATCGCGGCGCAGCACCGTCGGATCCGGGAAGCCCGTGTCGATGCTGGGCCGGCTGGCGTACGCGGCGTTGAGCGTCCCCTTCGTCACGCCGAGGAAGCGCCGGGGACCGTGCGGGGGGCCCAGCGTCACCGGCACGTCCTCGGCGCGTACCGGCAGGCTGTGGGTGTTGTAGAGGACGAAGAACGATCCGCCCGCGCCGTCGATGTCGATGCGCAGCGCGCCGTCGGCGACCGTCGAGGAGAGCCGTAGGGCCGACCGGTTGAAGGTGCCCGGCGCGACCGAGCCCAGATGGGTCGGTAGTTGCGGATCCGAGGTGGAGACGGGCTGCCAGACACCGTTGTAGTACTCGCTCCAGCAGAGCATCGCCCGGACCGCGATCTGCGGCAGCTCGCTCTTGACGTTGCCGGTCTTCACCTTGAGTAGGTCGGTGTCGGGCGGCACCGAGAACGGCTTGGTTCCGGCGAGGTCCGGCTCCAGCAGGATCTTGACCCAGAACAGGAAGAGCCGACTCTTCCAGAGCACCGGGATCACCGGGTTGTCCTCGATGTCGAGCTTGATCTGCTCCCACGGTGTCCAGTAGCCGTACTCGCGTCGACGCCAGTAGTAGGCACGGTTGGCGCCGGCGGTGCGCCCCACGACGTACGCGATGTCGTCGGCGGTGCCCGGGTCGTTCTCGGCGTGGTAGACGCCGGCCGGCTCCAACTTCGCGACCGTGTCCAACTTAGCCAGGTATCTGCCCATCGCACCGGCCGCCCGGTCCTCGGTGATGTCGCCCTGCAGCAGCTCGCTCATCAGCTCCTTGAAGAACGGCGACTGATCGTCGCGCAGCTCCGGCTCGAGCCAGTTCTCCGGCCAGAGGTAGACCTTGCGGTTGGCCTCCCACACCCGGTACCGCTTCATCCACTCCCACTGCGCCCCGTTGATCGCCGACGAGGCGACCCGCGGCTCGAGGTTCATCAGGCACCGCTCGACGAACAGTTGGCCGGCGGCGATCGCGTTGCGGATACGCGACGTCTGCATCACCGGTTCCATCTGCACGTCCATCAGGAAGTACTCGAAGAGCTTGTCGGGCGTGTCGAGGTGCGCCGAGGCGGGGTTCGACCGCATCTGGTGCAGCACGTACGCGACCAGCGCGTCGCGCTGCCGGCCCCGCAGCTCATCGTTGATCGGCTTGACGACGGCGAGCCAGTCGGCGGTGGCGTACCGGGCGCGCAGCGCGGCTTGCAGATCGCGGACCGTGGCGGCCGACGGGTCGTTGGTCGTCGCGGCGATCAGTGGGCCCGCCGTCACGCCGAGCACGGTCAACTGCGCGAAGGCGGCGTACACCCGGCGCAGGGCGGCGAGGTCGCGCAGGCTCACGATGGTCAGATCGAAGTGCGTGAGCAGAGCGTGGAGGGAGCCGGGTTCCCAGCGGGTCAGGGCGGTGAGCGTGTCGGTCTGCGGCTCGCGCAGCACCGCCAGGAGTTGCTCGTCGTCCGCCGCGAGGGCGGCCTTGAGCTCGGCGAACCCGAGGAGTGTGTCGAATCCGGCGAAGAGGGCCTCCTCGGCGGACGGTCCGGCGACCGGCAGCGCGCCGAGCCAGCCGTGGCCGAGGTGTGCGATCTCGGTGGCGCTCAGGCGGAGCGACCCGGCCAGCGAGGCGATCTTGAAGAGGCGGAGGTACGCCCCGCCGAGTCGCTCCCGCAGGACGTCCGAGTAGAGGTGGCGAGCCGGGATGATCTCCCAGCCCCGCCCGGTGGTGTGCCAGCGCACGCCGAGCGTGTGGCGTACCTTCTCGACGGTCAGGACGACGGCGATCGGCCTGCCCGCGGTCAGTGCGACCGGCGCCGCGGTGGTCCACCTGGTGCCGGCGGGCACCAGCTCGACGTCCGCCCCACCGATCCGGAGCCGGACCGTGGCACCGGCGTCGGCCTCGACAGCGAACTGGAACAGCTCGCCCGCTGGTGCCTCGAGGTAGCCGCTCCAGACGCCGGAGATCGGTGCACCAGCGTTCTCGGGCAACTGGTTCGCGCTGCCCGATCGGTAGTCCAGAACCGGCTCCGTGTCGGTCGTGCGATCGGGCGCTCCGCCCACGGTGTCGGCGAAGAAGTACCGCGCCGCCAGGCCGGGACGTTCGACGGCGACCAGGTCCGCGACGGCGGGCAGCACCCCGGAGGTGTCCAGGACCGTGGTGGCGAACGCCGCGTCGGTCTGCGCCGCCGTGCCGATCAGCTGCAGCGCCTGCTGCCGCTTGCGGCGTCGGCCGAGATCCGGCAGGAACGCGGCGAGCAGTGCGGTCCGCCGGACCTGCGGTGGCTCGGCGGAGGCGAGGTAGGCGTCGAACAACGGCCGCAGCTCCGGATAGCGCGCGAAGAACGTCGCGACCGCCGGCTCACCGACGGCCGGGGTGCCGCCCAACAGGCCGAAGAAGAAGTCGGTGGCGGTGTTGTCGTACACCAGCGCCATCCGGGCGCGGGCGAGCTGCCCGTCCGGATCGTCGGTCACGGCGAAGTCGGCGTCGATGGCCGCGAGACCAGCGCGTAGATCCCGCATGAACTGGTCGATCTGCCCGGCCGTCGGCCCCGCGACGCCACTCAGCTTCTCGTCCCAGATCAGGGCGAGCGCCTGCGCGGGCTTCAGCCCTGCCGAGCGCAGCCGGTCCACCAGGTCGAGCAGGGCGATCATCGTGGGCTCGGCCGGGTCGATGGCCGCGAACGGGTCGATGCCGGTGTGTTCGATCAGCCGCAGCAGCTCCACGACGCTGAGCTTGAGCTTGCGGGCCAGCCAACCACGGCGGTACACGGCGCTGACGTTCTCGACGGTCAGCGGGGTGTCCGCGTCGAAGCTCAGGGTGCGGGCGATCTCGGCCAACTCGTCGCCGCTGAGGCTCAGTGCCGCGCGCAGCGCCTCGGTGTGAGCCAGCAACTTCTCCGAGCCGTCCAGGACGGTGCCGTACCCGTCCTCGGCGAACACCGGGTCCCCGGTCGGCGACGTCGGGCCGAGGAACAACGTGCGATAGAGCGAGGCCGCGCCGTGCGTGTCCAGCGGGGCGCCGCAGGCCAGCAGCGGCAGCAGATCCTTCGGCACGTGGAGCCCGAGCCGTTCGATCACCCGCACCAGCACGCCGAGGCGCGGCACGAGCACCTGGAACCCGGCGTCCAGCTTCGCCAGTTCGTCGCCCGGCCCCGGATCAGTGGGGTAGAGCGCGCTGATCGCCTTGTCGGTCTGTTCGATCGTCCAGCCGAGGGTCTTCCAGAGCCGGACGAAGCGCAGCAGACGGACGAACTCGATCGGGCGGACCCGCTGGCCCAGCAGGTCCGGATCGGCGTAGCGGAACTCCAGCGCGTCGAAGCCGCCCGCACCGTCCCCGCCCGTCGGATCGGCGAGCACGAGCAGGCCCATGACGCGGTCGTAGTTCGCCTGGTCGCGTACCCAGGCCTTGATGTCGCCGCCGTACCGGGCCGGATCCACCTGGGGCGCGACGGCGTCGTCGAACTCCGCATCGGTGATCGTGCCGTCCTTGAGCGCCTTCAGCGTGGTCAGCGGAACACCCAGGCGCTCCAGCCGGGGGAGCAGGGTGCTGTCCGGATTGACGAACCGGGTCCGCAGCAGCTCGACCACGTCGTCGTAGTCGAGGCCGAGTCGGCGGCTGAAGTCCTTCGCGCCGGACAGCGCGGCCACGGTGTCGGCGTCGGAGGTGGTCGACGGGAGGCCGGACAACTGCTGCAGGGTCTTGGTGCGGTCGGTCAGCAGGGCGTACTCGGCCCGGGAGAGGCCCAGCTGTTCGATCCGGACGTCGACCCAGCCGTAGCTGGCTTCGTCGCCGATCAACGCCTCCATGACCACCGGCAACGAGGTCTCGAACGCGGCGAACAGGCGGCGCAACCGTTCCAGCGGCAGGTGGAACGGCAGTCCCGGTGCGGGCGGCAGCAGCGGCGCCGGCGTGCCCTTGCCGGCCAGGACGTCGTACGCGGCGTCCTGCACGAACTGCGGATTCGCCAGCAGCTCCGCCGGGGTGGCGCGGTCGTCGGTGTCGTACCCCTGAAAGCCGTCCAGGGTGAGCTTGTTGGCCACGAAATATTCGAGCGTCTCGTTGACCAGGTCGATGTAGGGCACGGGGGTATTGGTGTTCTCGCAGGTGAGCGGGAGATGCTGCAGGTCCGGCCGACGGGAGAGCAAGACCTCGAGGGGCGTCGGCGGGGTGCCGCCCGGCTGTCCCGCGTCATTCCAGGCCGCCATCGTCGGGTACGGGTACGGCGCCCCTCCGTGGTCGATGCCCCAACGTGCGCGGAACTGCTCCCAGCGGATCTCGTCCCGGTCGACGAACTGCAGCAGATCCACCAGGTACGCCGCGGGGCTGAGGATCGACCGGCACTCCTCGCAGTCGCAGTAGTCCATGTCGCCGAGCAGCTTCTCCAGCGTGGGATAGGCGATCACGTCGCCGACGTTGTCCGGGACGACCGGCGCCGGGTTCACGATCTGCGCCGGGCTGTGCACCCCGATCCCTGGGGCGTTGCTGGCCAGCACGTACGACGTGGTGATGTTCAGTACCGCGGAGTGCACCTGCTGGGCCCGCGCGTGGATCAGCGCCGCCTCGGTCGCACCGCCCACCTCGGCCGCGAAACCGGCGACGAACTCGGCGCGGTCGTAACGCGCCACCGCGTACGCCGAGTCGAGCCCCTTGGTCAGCAGGGCGTTCATCGCATCGTCGCCCGGGGTGATCTGGCGGACCCGCTGGATCCGGGCGATCTCGGACTGCACGTCCGCGTCGATCGGGACCTGCGTACGGGTGAGGTACTGCTCGACCGGTTGCAGGCCGATGTCGAACTCGTTGTGGTGGGCGCGGAGGAAGTCGTGCACCCGGCTCGCGGTGGCCGGTGCGACGGTGGTCTCGCCGCCGGCCACCATGGCGGCGACGGTCGCGGTCGGGTAGCTGAGCCGGAGCTGCGCGGCGAGCAGGTCGGCGTAGTTCGCCTGCCTGGCCTCGTCGTCCGCACCAGGGATCTCCGGTGGCACCTCGTCGATCAGCGGCATCCACTGCGCGGCCCGATGGAAGCCGCGTTCGACCAGGTCGGCGGGGTCGGTCAGTGGCGCGGCCTCGCCGGTGTGCAGGCGTTCGATCAGCGGCGCGTTGTTCAGGGTCAGGTAGGCGAGCTGGCCGTCGAGCCTGAGCCGGTCGGCCTTCGGCCGGCCGAATTCCCGGGTGACCGCGGACCAGAAGCCCGCCGGGTCGCCCTGGTGGTCGATCCGCAGGCGGGCGAACCGTTCCGGCTGCTCCTCGGTGGCGTCCGGCATCGAGACGGCCAGCAGCGCCGCGAGCGAGGACCGTCCCGCCACGGCCGGACCACTCAGGGTCTGCCGGGCGGACAGCGTCCGGAACTCCTCGATCGCGGCCGGGACGTCGGCGGCCAGGCTGGATGGCACGATGCCCTGGTCGATGCCCTGCTGCCAGATCGTCGCGACGCGGCCGGCGTCGATCCGGTAGATCGCGTCGTCGGTGGCGGGCGTCCCGGCGCGGAAGAGGGTGTAGAACAGGGCGGGCGGGATGGCCGGGGTTCCGTCGGCCACGCTGGTGCGGGCACTGAACTCGTCGGCGAGCGAGGCCATCGCCACCGCGCGGGCGTCCCAACCGGTCTTGTTCGCCAGGTAGCTGACATCCCGCCGGTCGTCGTCCTCGCGCAGGTCCCGCAGACTGCCGGCGAAGTGCGCGGCGAGATCTCCGCTGAGCGCCGCGTGCTCGGTCGCCAGCGACAGCTGGGCGCCGTCCGGGATCGCGATGTCGAGCACCTCGTCGTGGCCCGCGTCGTAGCGCACCTCGGACGCGCCGATCCGGGTGCCGTCGCTGACGACGTACACCTGAAGATCGGGCCGGTCCTTGCCGCCGGTGTAGGTGAAGGCGGCGCGATAGCCGCCGTCCGCACCGGTCGACGTCTCCGCGACCGGGCTGTCGCCGCCGACGTTGCGGTCGACCACCTGGATCGGCAACCCGCCGACGCCCGCCCGCCCGCCGGTGGACACCCGGCCGGTCACCCGGTACGCCGTGCCGTCGCTGCGCACCACCAGGTCGACCACCTCGATCGGCCGCGTGGCGTCGATGCTCGCCTCGGCGCGGTGCTGGCCGTCCGGGTCGAACGCGGCCACCCGCAGCGGCAGGCGGACGTCCGCGCGGGGCACCGGGTAGGTGACGGCGTAACGGCCCTCGGGGTCGGTGTCGTCCTCGCCCAGGCGCACCGGGCCGTCGCCGTCGCGCGCGTAGAGGATCACCCGGCCGGCGAACGGTGTCTGGTCGAAGCGCAGGACCTGGCCCGCCACCGTCCGCTCGACAGGGGCCGCCGCCGGAGTGTCGCCGAGCAGTCCGAGCCCGCGCAGCGTCTCGTTCAGCGCGGCCGCGCTCCGCTCGTCGACGACGCCGTGCACGTCGAGCCCCTGCGACTCCTGGAACATCGCCACGACCTTCTCGGTGACACCCTCGTAGATCCGCTCCGACGACTCCCGCATCAGGTCGCGAATCAGCTCGGCGCGCAGCTCGGGGTCCGCCGGGACCACCTGCTGGACGAGCAGCAGGACCAGGCCGGACTGCAGGTTGGCGACCTCGGCGCCCTGGTCACCAGGACGCAGCGGCGCGGTTATCTCATGCATGACTCACTCCGTCATCGGAAGTAGTAGCGCGCGTAGCCCTTGTCGATCTGATTCGCGAACCACTCGATCTGGGTACGGGTGGCCGACGGGAACTGCAGCCGGAACTGCCGCCACCACTCGGTGATCTCACCGTGGTAGTTGGCCCGGGCCTTGCCCGCGCCGACGGCACGCCAGCCCTTGACCCCCCGGATGTTCGACGGAGCGTCGAAGTCGAAGTCCTTGAAATCGGGGCGGTTGCGGTATTCCTGCGGAATGCGGTGGTGCGCGTCGTACTCCGCCGGCAGCGGTTTCTTGCCCTGCTGGATGCGCCCCTGGTTGTAACGGCCGCGGTAGTCGCCCTTGTCCGGTCCCGCCGGCGCCGAACCGCCGCCGTACTTCTTCATCAGCAAGGTGGCCGCGGCGCCGCTCGCCACGGCTCGCGCCTCGATCGCGTTGACTCGCACCATCGCGATATCGCCGGCCAGCGCCAACTGCGGATTCTTGCCGAGGCCACCGAACTGCCATGGCGTCGCCTCGGCCAGAGCGATCTCGGTCGCCATGGCGAGGGCGGTCGCCATGTCGAGGGTGGACGCCAGCATCAGGGCCCAGGCGGCGCCCTGTGCGAACGCGGCCTCGTCCTTCGGATCGTGGTGGGCGCCGGTGATGTCCCAGGGCATCTTCAGCATGCCGCTGATCCCGGCCTGGT
This sequence comes from Micromonospora vulcania, assembly GCF_042658605.1. Lineage (NCBI taxonomy): Bacteria > Bacillati > Actinomycetota > Actinomycetes > Micromonosporales > Micromonosporaceae > Micromonospora > Micromonospora vulcania. Next base: position 89,486 of record NZ_JBHSQS010000017.1, read on the forward strand.
GCTGTAGCCAGCCGTACGCGGCGCCGGCGGCGAAGTAGCCACTGTGACCGCCCTCGTCCGGGACGCTGTCCGGCCAGTCCGACGGGGCCGAGGGCTCCGGATCCGGTTGGTCCGTCGGGGCCCGCTGGCTGGACACCTCCTTGCCGTTGACCACCATCACCATCTTGTCGCCGCGCACGACCAGCGCCACCGGAAGCGTCTTGTCCTGGTCGACGTTGCTCACCTTGCAGTCCGGGGCGAGCGAGGCCAGATGGTTGAGGGCGTCGTCGGTGCTGGTCAACTGCGGTCTGGAGGGGGTGTAGGTGCTGGTGTGCGCGTTGCTGTCGCCCTCGGTGCCGGTCAGGTCGGTGTCGCCGACCGGGCTGCCGGAGACGTACTGGTAGAGGTTGGGGCCATCGACCAGGCCGGCCGGGTCCGTACTGATCCAACGGCCCAGCCAGGGCGCGTAGTAGCGTGCGCCGTGATAGCCGAAGCCGCTCTCGTCGTCGCGTTCCTTGGTGGTGTAGCGGTAACGCTTGAGGCTGACCTCCGCGGCGGAGCGACCGATCTGGAACGCCGTCGTGCCGTACGGGTGGTACTCCTCGTAGTCGATCAGGTTGCCGGCCTCGTCCAGCTCGACGCTCGCCGAGCCGAGGTGGTTGCCGAACTGGAAGCGCAGCCGCGGTGGAGCGGCCGGCGTGGTGGCGGTCTCGACCAACGCGATGCGCCGCTTGTCGTCGCTCACCTGGAGCGTCTCGCGCTCGTGCGACACGGCACCGGCCGCGCCGTACTCCCGGTAGATCTCGTAGTCGCCCAGGTAGGACCGTTCGCTCTTGCGGTCGCCCCCGGAGGTGTCGGTCACCTTGCGGACCCGCTGGCCCGCCGAGTCGTAGACGTAGTAGGTGATCTCCGGCAGCCCGTCGTTGACCACCTGCTGGGCCACCGCGCACAGCCGGTCCCGGTAGTCCCACCGCATCAGCGGCAGGTGCGACATGCCGGTGATGTTGCCGTGGGCGTCGTGCGGGTACGCCGCCGAATAGGTGCCGTCGGGATCGCCGGGCCGGTTGGTGGCGAGCAGCCGGTTGCTGTCCGCCGCGTACCGGTGGCGTCGTTGCCAGCGCACCGGGCCGGGCTGGTCGACGTCGCCACCGTCATGGTGCGCGACCCGCTCGATGTTGCCCACCGCGTCGTACTCGTAGCGCTCGACGTAACCGCGTAACCCTTGCAGATCGTTCGGATGGATCCGGAGGCCGGCGAACGGATGGTCCCGCAGCCCGGCGCCGTCGGCGTCGGCCGCGAAGTCGGTCTGCCCCCGGTGCTCCCGGCCGCTTGCCGCGACCAGACGGTAGAGCGCGTCGTAGGCATAGTCGCCCGAGTTGCCGGCCTGGACCGTCGTGCCGAGCGCGGCGTCCTCGATGCGGGTGATGTTGCCGACGGCGTCGTACGTGTAGCGCAGATCCTGCACCACGGCCGGGCTGACGAAGAGCGCCGACGCGGTGGCGTCCGGACCACCCGGACGGGTCGTCCGCATCCGGGTCAGGCGCAGCGTCAGCGGGTCGTACTCGTAGCTGGTGGTCGCGCCGTTGCCGTAGTCGATCCGCTGCCGTCGGCCACGCGCGTCGTGCTCGACGTTCGTCACGAACGACGTGGCCACGCCGGACAGCTCCACGTCGACCCGGTCGAGCAGGCCCGCCACATCGAAGGTCGTCCGGCGGACGCTGCCGTCCGGGGTGGTCACCACCACCGGGCGGTTCAGTGCGTCGTAGCTGATCCGGGTGGTGCGGGCCGGCCCCGGCTCCAGCAGCGGCTCGGCGGCGGCGGCCACCTGGTCGGGATCGACCAGGCCGTGCAGGACCGACCAGTCCGGTACGCCCCGGTGGTCGGCGGCGAAGCGGCGGCTGCCGGCGAGCAGGTTGCCCTTGAAGTCGTACGCCTCGTTGACCGTGGTGCCGGCGCCGTCGAAGACCCGGTGCGGGCGTCCGCGTAGGTTCGCCGCCGGGTCGGGATGCGCCTCGCCGTACAGCCGCCACTCGACCAGCACCTCCGGCCCGGGCGGCTGGTCCGGGTCCCGGTCGGTGCCGGCGAGGGTCGTGTCGCCGGACGCCCGGACGAAGACGCCGACGGGTCGGTGCAGCGCGTCGTACGTCGAGCGCGACCGGAATCCGCGACTGTTCCAGGCGAACAGCGGCTTGCCGGCGGCGTCCGGCAGCAGCCACCGCCCGCCGCCGTCCATCCCGTGTTGGAAGAGTGATTCCCCGGCGAGGTCGTAGCCGGGAGCGCCACCGGTCGGAGCGAGGTTCTCCGGGTGGTCGAGGCGGTACGGGCCGGCGGCTGACGGCGGCGTCACGTACTGCATGACCCGGTTGCCGCGCGCGTCCTGCACCCAGAGCGGTTGCCCGTCGGCCGCCAGCCTGGTGAACGTGACGTGCTTGACGTCCCCGGTGGCGGTGCGGTTGTGGTCGACGGTCAGCACGGTCCGGCCGAGGCTGTCGAGCACGCTGTGTGGCGGGGTGTCGGCATGTCCGGCCGCCATCCGCGCGGCCCGGCGCTCGGGCCCGGCCGTGGACGTGCTCATCCGGGAGTACCAGGCGTTGTCCGGTTCGAGCACGGTGTCGTTCGGGTCGTACGCCGCGACCTGCCACGGTGAGAACTCGGCGCGACTCCAGGTCCCGTCCGGGTGGTCCGTGCGGACCAGTCGGCCGACCGCGTCGTAGAAGAGCACCGGCGTGACACCCGTCTCCGGCGGGTCCTCGAAGCGGTGGCCCACCGAGGCGGGGCTGAAGTACGGCTCGTACTGCTTGACCGGCTTGCCCTTGTTGTTGAGGACCGTCCGACCGTTCCCCACCCAGCGCAGCGGCCCGCCCGCCGTGGCCGGTTCGGCCTGGACCTTCTGGACCACGGTGCCGCCGGTGCCGCCGGAATACTCGAACGCGGTCTGCACCCCACCGCCGGGCAGATCCGCGTGCTGCTCCCGCGTGATCACGGCGGCGCAGGACGGATGCTCACCCCAGACGACCTCGCCGTCCCGAACGGTCTCGCCGAGGTGGTGGAGGTAGCGAGTGGTCGCCTCACCGAGCAACGCCACGGCACGCGCCGGGTCGTAGTCGTCGGTGCCGAAGAACGCGGCCAGTTCGGCCGCATCGAGGTCGTCGTCGGCCGGGCCGAGCCGTTCGCCCTCGCCCGCCTTGCCACTCATCGCCAGCGCCGCCGGACGGCCGAGCACATCGAAGCGGACCTGGGAACGGTTGCCGTTCACGTCCTCGATCTCGTCCGGCGCCAGCACCCGGAAGTCGAAGCCGACGACCTCCGTGCGGTTGCCCAGGGCGTCCGTGCTCGCCCGCAGGTACAGGTCGTGCGGGTCGTGCTCCAGCAGGGTGACGTTTCCGAACGGGTCGGTGTAGCGCTCCGGCAGCAGGAAGTGCTGTGCCGCGGTGGCCTGGAACCCGGCCGTGCCCGAGCAGCGCCAGTGACCCGATTCCGGCTCATGGCGGTAACCGCTGGTCGCCTCGTCGTCCAGCACCACGGTGACCTCGGCGGTGAGCCGGTCGTCGAACACCGCCGTCAGCAGGCCATCGGTCAGGGCCAGCGAATAGGTCTCGTACGGCAGCGCGCGGGCGGTCACCTCACCGAGGGGCAGTGCGGCGTCCAGCGTCTCGGTGAAGAACACCGACCGGTCGTGCCCGACCAGCCGCTTCTGCGCGGTCCTCCGGTCGGGCAGCACGTGTGAGGGAATCGTCGCGGCACTGGTCACGGCGAGCAGCACCTCGTCCGGGGTGAAGTAGTCGCCCGCCGGCCAGACCCCGGTCACCTCGTACGTCCGCGTCTCACAGGGCAACCGCAGCCGGTAGTCGTCCGGGTCGGCCACCACGTCGCCGGTGTAGCCCATCCGTGCGTAGGTCACGTGCATCTCGCCCTGGACGGCCGCGATGAGCGCCGCGGCCCCGTCGGGCAGGAGTGGATCGGGTGTCGTCGGGGTCGGCGGCCGCCGCGGGTAGCCGACCGTCACGGTCTGCCGGACATTGCCGAGCTCGTCGACCTCCAGGTTGAGGCGGTGGCTGATTCGGGGGTCCGGCTGGCTCGCCGGATCGCGCAGGTCCAGTTCGTGGTGGTAGGTCACCTCCTCGCCGTCGGTGACGTGGAAGACCGCGTGCCGGTTGGGGCCCCTCGGCTGCACCAGTTCGATCCGGCAGGAGTGCGAGGTCACCGAGAAGAGCCGGACCGGCTCGGATCGACCCCGTTGCAGGGCGACGGCATCGAGTTCGTACACCTCCTGGCGCAGCACCACGCCCTTGCAGGCCCGCAGCGCCTCGCGGCGCTCATCGGTGGTGACACCCAGGTCCCGCAGGTCCGGCTCGGGCAGCACCCGTTCGCTGAACGGCCCGGGGAAACGGCGGTATTCGCTGGTCAGCTGGTGCAGGGCCCGCTCGCCGGCCGGCGCACCGGTGTGGAACCAGGTGATGGTCTTGACCGGAGGCTGGTAGAGACGGTGGTCGGCGGTCACGTACGGACTGGCCGGGTTCGCCGCGGCGAACGTGCCGTAATCCTCGACGTCGACCTGCTCGACCCGGCCGAACCCGCGGAACTCGCGCTCCGGCCCGTCGAAGTAGCCGTGGTGATAGCTGTAGGTGCTGGTGAAGCTCGTCCCGAGCCAGCGGTCGCGAACCGTGGCCCGGGAGACGACGTGTACCGGGAAGGGCAGTCGCGTGACCCAGGGTGTGCCGGCCGCCCGGTCCCGCAGGTAGTACCGGGTCGACGGCGCGTACTCGATCTCGGTTTCGGTGCCCAGGTTGTTACGCGCGCGGACCAGCAGATGCGGTTTCTGGCCGCCCATCAGGTCGAGGTAACGCACGGGTCGTCCGGCGTCGGCCGGCAGGGGAGACGACCACACCAGGCAGGCGGTGCCGTTGCCGAACAGGTCCAGCGCGTGCACCCCGGCCGGTGCGCCGACCGACGGACCGGCCGGCAGCGGCACCGCCTCGGTCCAGCCGTTGCCGGCCCGGTTCAGGTAGACCCGGATCCCGTCGGCGTGCAGATAGATGATGTCGGTCCGGCCCGAGCCGTCGACGTCGGCGAGGAGCACCCGGTGCGGATCGAAGCGGTCCTGTCGGTCGAACCGCGGCGCCCCGTCCATGGTCACCTTCGGACCGAAGCGGCCGTGGCCCAGGTTCGGCCAGTAGCAGACCTCGCCGTTGCCGATCCGGACCAAATCGCTCAGCCCGTCGCCACTCATGTCGGCCAGGGCCAGGTCCGGGCCGCGATCCACGTCTCGTACGGCCGGGATCCGTTGGCGCGGCCCGAAACCGTTCTCGCCGAGGGACTGGTGCCAGCTCATCGCCTCCGGCTCGGCGACCAGCAGGTCGGCGAGCCCGTCGCCGTCGAGGTCGGCGAGCCGCACCTCCGGATCCCCGAAGTCCACGCCCGGCAGGGACCGGAAGGCGGTGAAGGCGCCCCAGCCGTCGCCGTCGCGCTCCTGGAAGCCCGGAACCGGCCCGGTGAACCGTACGACGTCCGGACGGCCGTCCCCGGCCAGGTCGAGGAACTGCGCGCCGTCGGCCAACGCCAGCGCCGGGCGGGACGCGACGACCTCGAGCGGCCCCAGACCGGCCTCGCTGCGGTTGCGCTTGTAGAACCAGGTCCCGCCCTGCTCGGTGAGCACGCCCGGCAGCCCGTCCCCGTCCAGGTCGATCCAGCGGTACTGCGCGCCGTCGAGCCCGACCGGCAGGTTGTCCAGGCTGTCGCCGGCCAGTTCACGCCACTCTCCCTGGACCTGCGCCTCGGTGTAGCCGAACTCCACCGGTGGCAGCGACCGGGTCCGATAGCCGTCGGCGTGGCGCTGATGGCCGCGCTGGGTCACGATGGTGAGCTTGGTGAGCAGGTCGTGCGAGTAGTCGAAGTCGGTCGAGCGGACCAGGCAGCCCGCGCCGACCTCGGGTACGTCGGGGAAGTGGTGCAGCATCAGCACCCGTTGACACAGTCGGTGGTTGCGTACCTCGAAACCGGCGCGGTACACCGAGAACGGGTCCTTGCGTGCCGGCCAGACCCCGTCCTCGTCGCCGTAGTCGAAGACCAGCTCGAAGAACCACTCGTCGTCGCCGGGTAGGGCCGGCCAGGCCGCCTCCGGACCGAGTACGGGCAGGTACGGCCGGTGGTTGCCGTAGCGGACCCGCTTCAGGTACCGGTTCGCTCCGCGCGTGCGGTTCCGTTCGGACGCCAGTGTGGTGTCGACCCGCTCGTCGTTCTCCGCCCGGTATCCGTACGCGATCAGGTCACCCTTGTCGTCGTGGGTCTCGCTGATCAGCCAGCTGAAGATCCGACGTGGGTCGGCCGGGTCGGCGATACGCGACTCCGCGGTCCGGCCGTACCAGGTGGTCACGTCGTCGCGGGAGATCGACCGCCAGAAGACGTCCGCCGCATCGTCCACATTGGTCCACCGCTCGATGCGGGCGAACAGCCCCTCCACCCGGGGGCGGTAACGCCGTACCGCGTAGGTCGCCGCACCGACCCTCCGGTCTGACAGCCGCTCGGGCACCCACGAATGGTCGTCAGCCTCTTTCAGCACCGGTGTGAGGTCCTCGGCGCCGGACAGCAGATAGACGTCGGTCTCGTCGTACCGCGGAATGCCGGTGTCGGTCCTGCGGGTGATCGCGGGCAGCCCGAGGCTCCAGCCGAGACCGAACGGGCCGTCGCCGGCACCCGAGTCGTAGCCCAGCGCCAACTGCGGGCCGAAGCCGTTGCGGCCGGGGCTGGACGCGATCGGAACGGTCATCGAACCGGCCCCGGTCGCCGGATCGGCGGCGAACTTCTCGCCGATCCCCCGCGCCGCGCCGCCGCCCTTGGGCAGGGTGACGGCGGGTGGCGTGACGTCCGGACCCGGCATGCGCACCCCTTTGATCGCCCTGGGCGTGACGCTAGGCGCTCGGGTGGCCAGCCGTGTTCCCACGGCCGGGTGGGACTTGAGTCCGATTACCGACTTGGTGGATCTAGGGAGGATCCCTGGCGGCCTGGGTTAGCGGGGTAACGGGGGCAGCGCCGGGCTGTCCAGCCAGGCGGCGAACAGGCCGTCCAGGGGCTCACGGGCGAAGCGCTGGGCGTGCGACCGGAACTGCTCGGTGGTCACGGTCGCGTGCCGGTGCTCGGCAACCCACGTCCGCAGGAGCGCGAAGAACGACTCGTCGCCGACCCGCTTGCGCACGGCGTGCACGGTGAGCGCGCCACGCTTGTAGACCAGGGGGTCGAACATCCGGTCGACGCCGGGATCCGCGACGATGACATCCCGGGGTCGGTCCGCGACCCACGCGTACCACTGCGCGGCCAGGGCGTCCGTCGGCAGAGCGCCACCGACGCCGGACCACAACCATTCGGCGTACGTGGCGAAGCCCTCGTTGAGCCAGATGTGCCGCCAGTCCGCCACCGTGAGGCTGTTGCCGAACCACTGGTGGGCCAGCTCGTGCACGACGAGCCGCTCATGCGTGCGCCGCCCGTCGACGTGGTTGCGCCCGAAGACGGCCATGCCCTGCGCCTCGACGGGATCGTCGAGTTCGTCGTCGGCGACCACGACGACGTACTCCCGGAACGGGTACGGCCCGAAGAGCCGTTGCAGCGCCATCATGATCTCGCCGTGCCGGCCGAAGTCGTGGGCGACCTCCCGGCGCAGTGCGGGCGGGATCGCGGCACGCTGCACCACTCCGCCGGCAGCCAGGTCGACCAGCTCGTAGCGGCCGATCTGGACGCTCATCAGGTACGGCGAGGTGGGCTCGGGCCGCTCGTACACCCAGGTCGTGCTGCCCGCGCCGCGCCGCCGGGACACCGGATCACCGGTCACCAGGACGGTGTACGGGGAGGGGACCGTGACCGCCACCCGGAAGGTCGCCTTGGCGCCGGGCTGGTCGTCGCACGGGAACCAGGACGGTGATCCGTTCGGCTGGCTGGCCACGAGCGCCCCGTCGGTGAGCTCTTCCCACCCGAGGTCGCCCCAGCGACCGGAGATGGGCACCGGCTTGCCCGCGTACCGGATGTCCACCCGGAAGCTCTCCCCGGCGCCGATCGGCCGCTCGGGCTTGATCTGCAGCTTGTCCGGCCGGTGGGCGTACTTCGCCGGGCGTCCGTTCACCCGGACGTCCTGGACGCGGAGCCGGCCGAGATCGAGCGTGAACCGCGACAACGGCTGTACGGCCACCGCGGTGATGTCCGCCCGGCCGGCGAGCCGGTTCGACACGACCCGGTAGTCGAGGTCGAGGTCGTAGTGCACCACCCGGTATCCGCCGTTGCCGTGCTCGGGGAGGTACGAGTCGCCAGAGCGGTCGGCACCGGGCGTGGCGCCGCGTGCCGCCGACGCCTTCGGAGTCATGCCGGCCGCTCGGCCGGAGCCGGCCAGGTCGCGATCGGGTTGCCCAGCCACCGGCTGTCCGAGGGCACCGCGTCGCCCCGGGTCACCAGCGAACCGGGCCCGACAGTGGTGCGCGCGCCGATGCTCGCGCCGGGCAGGACGATGCCGTGCGGGCCCAGTGCGGCTCCCGCTCCCAGTGTCACCTCAGCCATGCTCATCACGCGATCATGGAACAGGTGGGTCTGCACCACACAACCGCGGTTCACCGTGGCACCGTCGCCCAGCCGCACCAGGTCGTACTCGGGCAGCCAGTAGGTCTCCAGCCAGACGCCCCGGCCGATCTTCGCACCGAGCGTACGCAGCCACGCCGTGAGCAGCGGCGTGCCGGTCGCGAAGCGGACCAGCCACGGCGCGGCGAGGACCTCGACGAACGTGTCGGCGAGCTCGTTGCGCCACACGAAGGAGGTCCACAGCGCACGCTCGGCGACCCGGAACCGCCCGACCAGCAGCCACTTCGCCACCGTCGCGAGGGCGGCGGCGACGATCGCCGCACCCAGCAGCACCGGCCCGGCGGCGAGCGCGGCGGCCCACCACCCGGCGGTCCGCCAGGCGAACGCGAGCACGGCCAGGACGCCGACCGCCAACGAGGCGGCACACATCACCGGGACGATCCGGCACAGCTCGATCGCGGCCCGGGCCAGCTTCAGCCGGACCGGCGGGTCGAAGGTGCGGCTGGTATCGGCCTCCTCCACGGTACGACGCAGAGGCATCGGCGGAGCGCCGAGCCACGACGAGCCCTTCTTCGCCTTGAACGGCGCCGACGACAGCACGCCGACCAGCCCCCGCTTGGGCACCGAGTGGCCGGGTGCCGCCATCCCGGAGTTGCCGAGGAACGCCTGCTTGCCGATGCGGGCCGGGGCGACGTGCATCCACCCGTGGCTCAGCTCGTAGGTGGCGACCATGGTGTCGTCGGCCAGGAAGGCCCCGTCGGCGACCGTGGTCATCGCCGGTAGCGCGAGCACCGTGGACGCCTCCACTCCGCGCCCCACGGCGGCGCCGAGCAGCCGCAGCCACACCGGCGTGAAGAGGCTGGCGTAGAGCGGGAACAGCCCGACCCGGGCCATCCCCATCAGCCGCTCGGTCGTCCACACCTGCCACGCCACCCGCCCCTGCACGGGGTGGTACCCGGCGCGCAGGCCGATGCTGAGCGCACGGACGGCCCCGAGCACCAGCAGCGCGTAGCCCACGACGTAGGCGACGGTCGCCACCGCGACGGTGGCCAGCACCGCGCCGACGGTCGCTCGGACGGCCAGCGTCCAGCCGAGCAGGGCGAGCGCAGGCACGGCGGCGACGACCGGTACCAGCCCCAGCAACTGGGCGGTCAGCCCGTACGCCATCGGCCAGAGGCGTGCCCCCGTCCGCGACCGCGGGGGTCGCTGCCCGGGCCACCCGGCCGATTCCTTGGCAGCGGGCGCGGCCGGCGAGCCGGCCCAGAGCTGGTTCGACGGTACGGCGCCGGTCACCGTCGAGCCGGCGGCGATGCGTGCGCCCTTGCCGACCCGAGCGCCGGGCATCAGGGTGCTACGGGACCCGACCCGGGCGCCCGCACCGACGCGTACCTTGCCGATGCGGACGACATCGCCGTCGACCCAGTGGCCGGACAGATCGACCTCCGGCTCGATGGCCGCGCCGCGACCGAGCTTCAGCAGGCCGGTGACCGGCGGCGCGGAGTGCAGGTCGACGTCGGCGCCGATCTGCGCGCCGAGCGCCCGGGCGTAGGTGAGCATCCAGGAGGCGCCGGCGACGCTGGTGGCGCCGGTCAGCTCGGCGAGCCGTTCGGCGGCCCACAGCCGCAGGTGGACGCTGCCCCCGCGCGGGTAGCTGCCCGGGCGTACCCCGCGCAGCAGCAGTCGCGCTCCGGCGGCGGCCAGGGCGATCCGGCCGAGCGGGCTGAACAGCACCGCCCAGCCCAGCGCCACCCACCACCAGGACACGGCCGGCGCCCAGGGTGCCGGAGCGAGCAGGGCGACGACGTTGCCGAGGGCGGCCAGGACGGTCAGCCAGCGCAGCCCGACCAGCGCGAGCATCGGCACCATCAGCACGGCCTGGACCAGCCCGGCGCGGCGCGGCGTCGGCCGGACCTCCCGGCGCGTCGCCGTCGTGGTGTCGAGCGCGTCGAGCACCGCCGCCAGCCGCGAGAGCCTCGGGTGCAGGTAGATGTCCGCCACCGAGACCTGCGGATGCCGACGCCGGATCCAGGCCACCAGCTGCGCCGCGTTGAGGCTGCCGCCGCCGTGGTTGAAGAAGTCCGCGTCCGCCTCGGTGGGGCGTACGCCCAGGATCTCCTCCCAGCCGCCAGCGAGCCAGTCCTCGGTCGCGGTCAGCTCGTCCGCAGCGTCCTGCGTGCTGGCGAGCGGCCAGGGCAGCGCGGCGCGATCCACCTTGCCGGACGTCCGGGTCGGCAGCGCATCCACCACGGCCAGCAGCGGCACGAGCGCGGCCGGCAGCTGCGCACGGATCCGCAGCGCCGCCGCCGCGGCGTCGAACGTGACGTCGTCGTGCGGGACCACGTACCCCACCAGCAGCTCGTTGCCCGCGGCGGTGCGCTGCACCGCTGCGGCCGCACCCCCGACTCCCGGCAGTGCCTGCAGCGCGGCGTCGATCTCACCCAACTCGATCCGGCGTCCACCGAGCTTGACCTGCTCATCGCCGCGGCCGAGAAACAGAAGGCCTTCGGGCTCGGCCCGGACGATGTCGCCGCTGCGGTACGCCCGCTGCCAACCGAGCGCGGGCAGTGACGCGAACTTCTCGGCGTCCTTGCCCGGGTCCAGGTAGCGGGCAAGTCCCACCCCGCCGATCACCAGCTCGCCGGTCTCGCCCATCGCGACCGGCTCGCCGGCCGGGTCGACCACCGCGAGCTCCCAGCCGGCCAGCGGCAGCCCGATGCGTACCGGCCCCTCGCCGGTCATCAACGCGGCGCAGGCAACCACGGTCGCCTCGGTCGGCCCGTAGGTGTTCCAGACCTCGCGGCCCTCGACGGCCAGGCGTTGCACGAGCTCCGGCGGACAGGCCTCCCCACCGAAGATCAGTAGCCGGACCTCCTCCAGCGCCTCGACCGGCCACAACGCGGCGAGCGTCGGCACCGTCGACACCACCGAGATGCGCTGCTCGGCCAGCCACGGGCCGAGGTCGACGCCGCTGCGCACGAGTGACCGCGCGGCCGGTACGAGGCAGGCGCCGTGCCGCCACGCCAGCCACATCTCCTCACACGACGCGTCGAACGCCACCGACAACCCGGCCAGGACCCGGTCCTGCGGGCCGATCGCCGCACTGGCCTCACCCGCGAGGAACAACCGCGCCTCGGCATCGACGAAGGCCGCCGCCGCGCCGTGGCTGACCGCGACGCCCTTCGGGGTGCCCGTCGAGCCGGAGGTGAAGATGATCCAGGCGTCGTCGTCCGGGCCGGGCCGGGCGGCGCGGCCCACGGGGGTACGGCGGAGCGCGACCGCCCGCCCGTCACCGAGCACCGCGGCGACGCCCGCCTCGGCGAACACGAGTTCGGCGCGTTCCTCGGGATCGTCCGCGTCGACCGGAACGTAGGCCGCACCCGCCGCGAGCACTCCGAGGATCGCCAGGTACAGCTCGGCCGTACCGGAGGAGATCCGGACGCCCACCCGGTCGCCGACGCCGATGCCGTGCCCGGTGAGCGACGTCCGGACGGCCTCGACCTCGTCGGCCAGTTCGCGGTACGTCAGCGCGGTGCCACCGTTGTCGAGAGCGCGGGCGTCGGGGTGCGCGCGCACGGTCTCGTCCAGGATGTCGACCAGCGTGCGGCGGGCCGGAGCCGAGCAGGAGCGGAACACCGCGGGGGCCACCGACGCGGTGGCCCTCGGCGCATGCGTGACCGGTCGCGAATCAGTCGTCACGGTCACCGGGAGTTCACCATCGTCACCTCGGGGTCGGCGTCAACCAGGCGTGCGGCATGCGGACCCGCCCTGGGCAGCCCTCAACGCTACGTCGCACCTTGCGAAAGTGGCCGCGAAGCAGCGTTTTCGTGTCCACCACCACAGCGGTCCGGCCGGGTGGCTGGAGACGGCGGTCTTGCTGAGACTCATTCACGAGCGTAGGAAGAACACCACCTCCACCCATCGTCGTCGGCCTCTGCGTCGACCCACCGTCCAGCGTCGAAGGAGATGTCCGTGACCACACCCGTACGGCTCCGTCTGGCCGTGTCCGTGCTGGTGACTGCGGGCGCGGTCCTGCTCGGGGCGGCCGCCGTCGCGGCGCCGCCGACGACTCCCGCGCCGCCGGGGGAGCGGGCCTGCGACCCGATCGACCCGACGGCGTGCCTGCTGCCGTTCCCGAACGACTTCTTCACCGTGCCGGACCGGACCAGCCCCACCGGCAAGCGGGTGCGGTTCGCGGCCTCCGCGATGCCCGCCAACGTGCAGGGGACGCCGATCGACCCGACCGAGTGGAACCGGCAGGACGGGTTCAGCCCCGGTTCGCCGATCCTGGTGCGGGTTCCCGGCCTCGACGCCACGGCGACCGGGATCGCGCCGGTCACCGACATCGGCCGCTCGCTGGCGCCGGACGCGCCGATCGTGCTGCTCAACGCCCGGACCGGCAGGCGCACGCCGTACTGGGCCGAGTTGGACGCGCACGCCGCCGGCCAGACCGACCGGCAACTGCTGATCATCCGGCCGGCGGTGGCGTTGACCGAGGGGACCCGGTACGTCGTCGGCCTGCGCGGCTTGCGTACCGGCAGCGGGGCGTTGATCCCGGCGCCGAAGACGTTCTCGGCGTACGTGAGCGGTGCCGGCCTCGGTCACCGGGACGGTCGGGTCCCGCAGATGAGGCGGATTCTCGCCGACCTGACCAGGATCGGCGTCAAGCGGCAGAGCCTCTATCTCGCCTGGGACTTCACGGTGGCCAGCCGGCAGGGTCTGACCGGGCGGATGCTGGCGGTCCGGGACGGCGCGTTCGCCGCGCTCGGTCGGGCCGCGCCGTCGTTCACCGTCACACAGGTGACCGACTACCTGCCCGAGCAGGACCCGCTGATCGCCCGGCAGGTCACCGGCACGATCGGCGTACCGTCCTATCTCACCGGTGACGGCGGCCCGGGCTCCCGGCTGCACTACGGGCCGACCGGCGGCTCGACACCACCGACGCCGAACGCCCTGCCCACGCCGTCCGGCGCGACGCTGGCGGCGGACTTCGTCTGCAACATCCCGCGCAGCGCCTCGGCCGCGAAGCCGGCGCACCTCTCGCTCTACGGCCACGGCTTGCTCGGCAGACCCACCGAGATCAACGCCGGCAACGTCAGGACGATGTCGAACACCCACAACTTCACCTTCTGCGCGACCAGCTGGATCGGCATGGCCGCCGCCGACGTCCCCTACGTGGCGGGCGCCTTCGCCGACCTCAGCGCCTTCCCCGCCGTGGCGGACCGGTTGCAGCAGAGCTTTCTGAACTTCCTCTTCCTGGGCCGCGCGATGATCCACCCGGGTGGGTTCGCCGCCCACCCGGCGTTCCGGGACGCCACCGCCCGGCCGCTGATCAACCGGGTTGGCGGGCTGCACTACGACGGCAACAGCCAGGGTGGCATCAACGGCGGCGCGCTCACCGCCATCGCCCAGGACTGGACCCGGTCGGTGCTCGGCGTACCGGCGATGAACTACTCCACGCTGCTGCAACGCAGCGTGGACTTCGCGCCGTTCCAGACGATCATGGACGGCTACTACCCGGACAAGGTCGACCAGCAGCTGATCCTCGCGCTACTGCAGATGTTGTGGGACCGGTCCGAGGCCAACGGGTACGCCCAACACCTGACCGACCGGCCGTTGCCGGGCACCCCGGCACACCAGGTGCTGATGCACGTCGCCTTCGGCGACCACCAGGTCTCGCCCGCCGCGGCGGAGGTCCAGGCGCGCACCATCGGCGCCCGCCTGCACACCCCCGCGCTCGCCGACGGCTGGTCGTTGGACGTGCGGCCGTACTGGGGGATCGCGCCGATCCGCAGCTACCCGTACACCGGCTCGGCGCTGGTGATCTGGAACAGCGGCGCGGCGTACGCGCCACCGCCGACCAACCTCGCCCCGGCCGGGCCGGAGTATGGCGACGACCCGCACGAGTTCCCGCGCGCCCAGGCCCCAGCTCAGAAGCAGAAGGCGGCGTTCCTGCTCACCGGCAGGGTCATCGACGTCTGCGCACGGAGGCCCTGCCCGTGACGCGGTGACCGGTCGCGCCGTACGGCCCGCCGGGATCGCCATCCCGGCGGGCCGTACGTCGAGTTCACCGGGTCAGCAGCGGACCTCGGTCTCCTTCTGCGCCACGTCCGAGATCCCGCCGAGGGCCCGGGTGCACACCGACAGCGTGTTGGCACCGAGTGACCAGACGTCCGGGCCGCTCGAACACTGCAGGTCGCGCAGCGTGCTGCCGGTCACGATCGAGGTGCAGACCTGGTACGAGCCGTGGGTCGCCCGGTACTGCTGCCACACGTACGTGTACGCGTAGTTCTTGCCGCACCCCTTGTACTGCTTCACCGACGCGGCGGTCTGCCCGCCGACGGTGACGTACGCCGTCGCGCCGATCTGCACCGAACCCGCGCAGCGCGGATTGGTCTCGGCGTGGGCGGGTCCGGCGAACGCCAGCACCGCGGGCATGGCCAGCCCGGCGGCCGCGAGGATGCGCACGCCACGTCGGGAAAGGCTCTTCATCGATGATCTCCTTCAATGCACCGGAGTCGTCGCGCCCCGGTGTCGTCGTCGACCACATTGATGACCGCCGAGGCCCGTTCGGTACCCTCTTACACGCTCTGACAACGCCTGACGACGGCGTCTGACATGGGGGACAGATGGAAGACCAGCGTGCTGCCGCCGGGTCGATTCCGGACCGCATGGCAGCCGAAAGGTTCGCCGAACAGTTGCGGGCGCTGCGGACATCCGTGGGCGACCCGTCATTCCGGAAGATGGCTGGGCGGTCGGGCCGGATCTCACACACGACACTGCACGAGGCTGCCGCCGGCACCAGGTTTCCCTCGTGGGAGACCACGCGCGAGTTCGTCCGGGCCTGCGAGGCCGACGAGGTCCAGTGGCGGCGTCGATGGGAGGACGCCCAGCGTGCGGTGACGGTGCACGCCATCGCCTCAGACCTTTCGGTCGGATCCGATGGGCCGGACACTGTGGACGGTGTGACGGGTGAGGTGGTGGCCGCCGAGACGCCCGACGCCGGAGGCGCCCCGGCGACCGGCGTGCCCGCCATCGCCGCGTCCTCGAACCTCGCACCCGAGGACCAGCGCGTGCTGCGGATCGCGGAGCACCCGCAGGCAGCGGAGGACGAGGTCGCCGGTGCCCGTCGGCGCCGGATGCCGTGGCTCGCCGCTGCCGGGGTGATCGTGGTGGTGGCGGTGGCCACCGCGCTGGGTGTCACCGTCCGCGACCGGTCGACCGCGGGCGGCTCCGGCACCGCGACGGCGTCGCCGTCATCGGCGGCGTTCTCGGACTCGTTGATCCCCGGGGATTCGAGCAAGTTCATCGCCGACGAGACCATCCCCGACGGTACGCAGGTGAAGGTCAACTCCCAGTTCGTGAAGGTGTGGTCGCTCCAGAACGTGGGGAAGGTCGTCTGGCACAACCGCTTCCTGGCGCGGACGAACCCCACCGCCGACGCCGACGGTTGCCAGGTGCCGGACCGGGTGGCGATCGGCGACACGCCACCGGGCGAGAAGGTGATGATCAGTGTTCCGGTCACCGCGCCTAAGCGCCCCGGGAAGTGCTGGGTCAGCTGGAAGATGGTCGACGAGAACGGGCAGGAATACTTTCCCACCCGCCGGCCGGTGTACTTCATGGTCACCGTCATCGCCTGAGCGCGTCTGGTGGCAGCGCGGGTCAGGCCCGCCGATCCGGTGTCAGGGTGCGGTCGGTCGATGTCAGTCCCGGGTTCCGGTCAAGCTGACAACACCGCATCCATCGAGGTCGGTGAGCACCTGACGGATCTGACACGACAGCGGGGGTACCGAACAGCACGCTCCTTCTCGCAGGGTGATGTCCGTTCCCAACGTGACTCACCACCTACGAGGAGGATCGACCATGCGCCGTCCCTGGTTCGCCGTCGGGCTCGCCGCGCTCTGCGTGGCCGTCGGCGTTCCGGCCCATGCGTGGGCCGCGACATCCGGCGCCACAGCACAGCGGGTCGTCACCACGGCCGCGCGGCCGGTCGTGGACATGGAGGCCACCGTCCTGGCCGCCCAGATCGACCCCCGCCGTGCCGACAACACGCTGACCCCGGGCGCGAAGAGTTCCGTGCTCGCCGTGGAGCAGGCGCTCCAGGCCAAGAACCTGCTGGACGCGCAGTGGGTCGACGGCTACTTCGGCACCGTGACCATCTCGGCGTACGCGGCCTACCAGCGCTCGCTGGGCTACACCGGCCTGGCCGCGAACGGGCTGCCCGGCACGACCTCGCTGACGAAGCTCGGGCAGAACCGGTACACCGTCGCCAACACCATCGGCCCGGGCGCGAAGGTCCAGCGTGACGGGTACGTCGTCGATGCCCGTACCCAGGCGATGCTGGCCGAGGCCCAGCGTCTGCTCGGTTACACGCTGGTGCTTGAGCAGGGCTCGTACAACCCCGGCGGCGACCCGACCTCGGCCGGTACGCACGACGGCGGGGGTGTGGTGGACATCGCGGTCACCGGCTTGACCGCGGCCAAGCGCACCGCCACCGTCCGGGTTCTGCGCCAGGTCGGTTTCGCCGCCTGGGTGCGTGACCCGAGTCAGGGTGACTGGCCGTGGCACATCCACGCCGCGGCGATCAGCGACACGGATCTGTCCAGCCAGGCGCAGCACCAGACCGGTGACTACTACCTGGGCCTCAACGGTCTGGCCAACGGTGGCCCGGACGACGGTCCCCGGATCCCGGTCAAGACCTGGGAGCAGTACCAGCGCGGGCGGTGACCCGCACCCGCACCGACCCACCAACCATCCCTCACGGTCCACGAAAGGACACCATGAACATCCGCAGGAACCTCGCCGTCGTCGGCACCGCACTCGCCATGACCACCTCGATCCTGACCGTCGCCTCACCGGCGATGGCGGCAGCCCGGGACGGGGTCTGCGACAGCGGCGAGTTCTGCTACTACTACAACAGCAACCAGGCGGGCTCGATCTCGGACTTCACCTCGTCGCTCGGCGACTACGGCACGACCCAGCCGTCCTGCTACGACTTCAAGGGCGCGGGCGCGGGTAAGGGCGTGTGCATCAAGAACAACGCCGCGTCGGTGTGGAACCGCACCAGCAAGACCGTGAAGGTCTACTTCAACAGCGACTTCGGCGGAGCGAGCCAGTCGTTCGCGGCCGGGGCGAAGGGCAACCTCAACGCCACGCTGAAGAACAACAACGCCTCGCACGAGATCGGCGGCACCACCTACCCGGCTGACCCGCGCGCCTCCGAGGCCGTCGCGTTCGCGAAGGCACGGCTCGGGCACACCGACTGGAACAACGAGTGCGAGCTGTTCGTCGAGCGGGCGTTCGGCACCAGCGGCCGGTTCCTCACGGCGCGCGCGCACTACGAGTGGCAGCGGGACAGCGGGCGCATCCACACCGGCTCGGTGCCGCCGGCCGGCACGGCGGTGTTCTTCACGTCCACCACGTCGGCCGGGCACGTCATGCTCTCGATCGGCGGCAACAGCGCCATCAGCACCGGGCCGACCGTCTACCAGACCAACACGTTCCGGGACCGGTCCGACTACCTGGGCTGGGCGTACGTCCCGAGCAGCTGGTGACCCGGCATGCGCTCACCTCTCCCACTCCTGAACGGCGGCCGCGGATGACCATCCTGAGAAGAGTTCCGAGCCTGCTGGCCGTCCTGGTGGTGGCGCTCGTCGGCGTCGCGGTGGCGCCGGGCGCGGCGTCCGCCGCCGCCCGCGACGGGGCCTGCGACAGCGGCGAGTTCTGCTACTACTACAACAGCAACCAGGCTGGCTCGATCTCCGACTTCACCGACTCGCTGGACGACTACGGTACGACCCAGCCGTCCTGCTACGAGTTCAAGGGCGCGGGCGCAGGCAAGGGTCTGTGCGTGAAGAACAACGCGGCGTCGGTCTGGAACCGTACCGGCAAGACCGTGCGGGTCTACTTCAACAGCAACTTCGCCGGTGCGAGCCAGGACTTCGCGGCCGGGGCGAAGGGCAACCTCAACGCCACGCTGAAGAACAACAACGCCTCGCACGAGCTGCTGAGCGGGCCGACGGGTTGCAGCACCGACGGCACCAACAGCAAGCTGCCGACCACCATCCTGGTCTACCGGGTGAGTCTCGGACGGGTCGACCGGGTGGACTTCAAGACGTACGTCAAGAACGTCCTCCCGAACGAGTGGATCACCAGCTGGCCGAAGGCCTCGCTGGAGGCCGGTGCCATGGCGGTCAAGAGCTACGGCTGGTACTGGGCGCTGCACTCGACCCGCAAGACGTCCGGCGGGCAGTGCTACGACGTCCGGGACGACACCGGCGACCAGGTCTACCGGCCCTCGTCGGCGCAGGCGTCGACGTCCTCCGCGGTGGACAGCACCTGGTCGGCCCGGTTGACCCGGAGCGGCAACATCCTGCAGGCGCACTACTGTGCGACCACGACCGCGTGCGGTGGCTGGGTGGACGGGGACTGGTTGTCGCAGTACGGCTCGCGTGATCTGGCCAACGCGGGCAACGGCTACCAGACGATCCTCCGTCACTACTACCGCGACGTGGCCATCTCCTGAGGTCATGCGCCACACGCGCCGCCCGCCGCAAATACGTGGCGGGCGGCGCGCTCGTGGTCGAGCTGGGCATCTCGTCCCGGACGGAGGTGGCCCGGCTGAATCTCGATCGGATCGGGTGGGTCGGGTCCGCGCGATCGGTGCGTGCGGATCTATCCTTTGCGCCGTGTCATACGCAGATCTCACCGTCGAGCAGTGGAACGAGCAGACGGACGGCGCTGCCCGCCGGTTGGCCCGGGAGATCGCCGACCGACACGGTCTGACCGCGGTGGGTCTGAAGGACACGGTGTACGCGGGGCGATCGCACCGGATTGCGCTGTTCGACCGCGACGGGATGCGGTTCGCGCTCGTCCCCGGCGGACGGCCGACGCTCGGTTACGACGGGGCCCGATTCCGCCCTACTCCCGACCAGGCTGCCAGTTACACCGAGAGCGCCGGCGACTACGAGCTCCCGCCCCTGGCCGAGCATGTCGACGCGATGACGTCGCCGGTACGCATGGTCGAGGTCCCGGCGATGCTGATCGCGGTGCAGGCGTTCGAGCCCTGCGAGACTCCGCTGGCGCCGGACGATCCTCGGGTGGTCGAACTGGTCGCGTCGGCCAGGCCCGGGATCGGCGGGATGAAGGCGGTTCTACCCGATGGCGGGGTGCGCGTCGAGTTCGACCGGGCCGGTCGCGTGACGCGGGCCCGACTGACCCGCGAGGTCTCCTACGACGAAGCGATGGCCGGGCTGACCAGCATCGGCCTGCGGACGACCACGCCGGATGAGTGGGAGTGGGCCTGTGGAGCAGGTGCGACGACCCTGTTCCGCTGGGGCGACACCAGCGCCAACGACGGCTACCCGTTCGATCACAAGGCGGGTCCACACCGCGAACAGAACCTGTGGGGTCTGGCGATCGGGCAGGACCCGTACCAGCATGAGACGACGACCGAGCGAACCATCGTGTGCGGAGGCGACGGTGGCGGTGCCGCGTGTGGCGGCGACGGTTTCTTCCTGGGCTGGCTCACCCTGGCGACCGCCTACCGCGACAAGGACTTCGGCCGTTGGCTCGCCTCCGACGACTGGTACTCCGAGGTGGTCCTGACCCGGCCCGTCATCAGCCTGAGCTGAGTCGTGTCGGGCGCTGGGCTCCAGACCTCACGGTGCGCCGGCCCCGGCGGGTGGTCAGGACTCGAAGGCGCCGGCGTCGATGGCTGAACCGCGGGTACGCCGGGTGCTGTGGCCGAGGCTGTGGACGTACTGGGCGGTGGGTGTGAGATCCGTCGGCGTGGCGGTGCCCACGTTCGCGCAGGGTGAGCCGGCGCGCAGGTGGTAGTCGTACCCGGCGGGGTTGGCGAACTTCGGGTCGGTGGCCGTGCAGTTGCCAGCCACGGTAGCGCCTGACTGGCTGATCAGGGTGGGGGTGCCGGTGACGATGTTGTTCCGTACCACTGCCTTGGCGCTCACCGACCCGCCGATCATGATCGCGGTGCCCCGGCGCAGGTCGTTGACGATGGTGTTGTTGACCACCGAGAGGCGCGAGCCCGGGTGCGGCGAACCCTCCTCGCCGTACGCGATGATGGTGGGGTTCTGGGTGTTCGGGCCCTGCTGGATCACGTTGCCGATCACGCGGGTCCGCCCGCCGTTGGGCAGGTCGATCTCGTAGCTGTCGCTGCCGCCCTGACCGGTGATCCGGTTGTAGAGGATGTCGTTGACCAGCGCCCGGGACTTCACGAGGTGACCCACCTTGGCGTCGTGCGACCAGCTGTACCGCAGGGTGAAGCTGCGCACCGCGCCGATATACATGTTGTGGGTGTAGCCGTCGCCGGCGCCGTTGTGGGCGAACTCGGTCGACTCGACGACGATGTCACTGGCCGGGTTGGCGCCGGTCAGAATGCCGTTCTGGTTGTGGTGCAGGTAGCTGCGCTTGACGGTGAGCCCGGCGCCTTCCTGGCGGATCGCGGCGCCGTTGCCGTCGGGCACCGTCGACCCGGACAGCTCCACGTTGTCCACGGTGGTGCTCCTGCCGGCGATCACCCAGGTCGCCTTGCCGCCGCTGTTCCTGCCGGCGGCGTCGATCCGTGCCCGGCCGTTGAAGCCGACGATCATCAACCCGTCGGTGCTCCAGCCGCACACGTCGCCGTTGTAGCCGCCGTTGCCCTTGGCGTCGATCTGGATCGTGTCGCCGGCCTTCGCCGCCGCGATCGCCCGGCACGGCGTCTTGTACGGGTGCCCGGGGCCGACCACCCGGACCGTGCCGCCGGGGTTGCGGGGGACCGCGGTGGTGGCCGTGGGCGGCTTCGACGGCATCGTCGACGCGCGGGCAGGAGCCGGGGTCCCGGTCGTGGTGGCCGTGGGCGTCGGGGCGGTGTCAGACGCCTCGGCGACCGGCAGGGCGCTGCCGGCAGCCCCCGAGGTGTCGGCGCCGTCGGAGCAGGCAGGCACCAGGAGCAGCAGGGACGCCGAGAGCATCGCGCTCAGGGCTCGGCGGGCGTGCACAGTCACCGTCGCACCCTAACCGCTGCTCGGCGCGGCCCGGTCCGTCGACAGGCTGCGGCAGGAAGGTTCGATGAGACCGAGCCCGTGCTGGCAGACCGCGCGAGGCCTCGGCCGACGCACGAGCGGATGACGTACTCAGGACTTCGTGGGTGGGCCGTTGTGCTGTCTGCGACGCTCAGCGGGCCGGGAGGACGGATGAGGACAGCAGCCCCGACAGAGCAGCAGCCCCGACAGAGCAGGAGAGACGCACATGTCGCAGAGACCTGATGTCGCGGAACCGCCGGCCGTCAAGCGCACCGAACTGCAGCGGCACCCGGCCTCGGTGCCGGGTCGACTGATCGTCCAGACGCTGTTCGAGATTCCGGTGGGACTGGCGTCGGGCCGACACAAGCATCCCGGTGAGGAGGTGGGGTTCCTCATCCACGGCACGGTGGCGATGGAGTTCGACGATCGGCCGACTCTGACCATCCACGCCGGGGAGCCCTTCCTGATCCCGCCCGGGGTCATTCACAACGCTCGGAACATCACCAACGACGTCACCACCATGATGCTTTCGACGTACTTCGTCGACGAGAACGAGCCGCTGGTGACGCAGTGTCACTGACCGGGGCAGCCGCTGCTCGGGTTGTCAACCCACTGTTCCAGTTGGCCGCGTGGTACGCCGGCAGCGGCGTGGACGGCGTGACCCTCGGTGACGACGCTGAGAAAGCGGGCCAGGGTGGCGGGATCGGCGTCCGGGGGGAGATCGCCCTCGTCGACCGCGCGGGCGAAACGGGCGGCCAGAGCGGCTTCGCCGCCGAGCCGGCTGGCCGCCAGGAATTCGGCGATGGCCGAGTTCTCGGTGCCGCAGGCGGTGCCGCCCTGGATGGAGAGGCACCCCGCGTCGCCGGGCTGGCCGCCAGCCCCGAAGAGGCCCCCGGCCTGCTGGAGATGCTCGCCTCCAGATGGGTCGGCCGGAGGAGATCGCCAACGCCGCCCTGTTCCTGGTCTCGGACCAGAGCAGCTTCATGACCGGCGGCGAGATCTTCGTCGACGGTGGCGCGAACCAGGTCTGACCGACGTCATTGCCGGCGCCCGGAGGCGCCGGCAATGACGTCGGTCAGCTGGCGTGGGTGAGGCGCGTGGTGATGCGCAGCCCGACCATGGTGTCGTTCATCCAGGGCACCCGCTCGCGGTGCAGCCCGGCGGTCATCTGGTCGGCCCAGACCTCGTACCGCTGGGTCAGTGCGGCGGCACGGGACCGCGCACTGGTGACCAGACAGTCGCCGAGCGGGTCACCGGGCAGGTTCGACGAGTCGACCGCGGGCTCGCAGGGCAGCTTGAGGCTGACCTGGTCGCGCAGCGGACGGCCGGGATCGAACGTGCACGGCGAGCTTCCGCACTGTGCGTAGTTGTCGCTCGCCTTGGCATAGGCGTTGCCCACCTTGGCGTCCGTCGGCATGTTCACCGGAATCTGGTACTGCCCGAACAGGTTCGCGGACAGCACGTCGTCCGAGTCCAGGGCGTTGGGCAGACCGAGCCGGGTGTACGCCTGGAGCAGCCGTGCTGTCGTGTTCATCTTCTTCAACGCGGCGGGCACCGGCCCGCTGACCTGGGTGCTCAGGTCCCGTACCCGGTCGTACATGTACTTCTGCCGGCCCTGGAGGAAGCCGCGCAGGGTCGACGTCAGCGAGGCGTCCAGCGCCGCGTTGTTCACGGCCGTGGCGGACGAGGCGAAGGTGTAGCGGCCGGACGGCCACTTCTGGGTCAGGCCCTGCTGGGGCGTGGTCTCGCTGTCGCAGTTGAACAACTCGCAGTCGATCCGGTACACCTGCTCGTCCGACCAGGTGTAGTCGGCGGTCCGCGAGTTCTGCCAGGCCGCGCTGGAGTTCAGCCGGAACCGGCTGTGAATCTGTAGCCGCAGCTTGCCGTAGAAGCGGACCACGCCGGTGCCGTAGCCCGTCGTGCGGGTGTGGACCCAGCTCGGCGTGTAGCAGTAGCCGACCTCGGGCAACTCCCGTACGCCCGCCGGCGGCTCGCCGAGACGCGGCGTGTACGCGTACTGGAGCGTCCGCACCACGTTCGACATCAGGTCGTAGCGAACGTTGCTGGGCCGGTCGATCTGCGCGCTGCCACTACACGACGGCACCATCGCGTCGTCGGCCTTCGCCGGTGCCGCGGCGAGTGGCTTGTCGGTGTCCCAGAACAGGTCGTAGCTCTTGGGTGTCTTCCACTGAACGCCATTGGCGTCCGGCTCCCAGCGGACCTGGATCTCGTTTGTCCGGAAGGCGGCCAGCGCGGTCGACAACTCGTTGGCGGCCGCGACGTACTCGTTGATCAGCCCCGTGATCAGGCTGTTGGTGTTGCCGTTGACAGGCCGACCGAAGCTGGCCGCGAGGTCGGCGATGCGTGCGCCCTCCGCCTCGATCTGTGCCGCGCGGCCCGCGTTGACCTGGCCGGCGTAGGTCGGGTTCTGCAGCATCAACATGGCGTACGCCTGCGCGCCGAGGTTCCACACCGTCGGATTGCCCACCGGTGTCGCCGGTTCGACCATCGACGGGTCACGCCCGCTGGCGATCCGCGCCAGGTAGTTGATCGACCGGGCCTCACCGAAGCTGTTCAGCACGTTGGTCGGGTCGAGCGCCGGGTTGTCGGCGTCGGTCTTGGGCACCACGAAGGCGGCACCACTGGCCAACTGCGTGGAGGTCAGATGGAACTCGTTCTCCGGACCCACGAACTCGCCGTACGTCGGGATCGGCTGGCCGAAGTTCTCCAGGTAGCCGATGTACTGGTTGATGTCGGCGCGGGCGTCGTGCAGGGTGGCGTCGCCGATCGCGGCCAGCACGGTGGCGGCGATGTCCTCCAGGCGTAGGCCGAGCTGAGCGACCTGCTGCTGGACGAGGGCGATCTGCGCGGTGTTGCCGGCGATCGCCTCGTTCAGCTTGTCGAACTGGGCCATCATGTTCGCGTACACCGTGTTGATCTGGGCCTCGACCCGCGCGAAGCTGGCGCGCATCTCGTCGCCGAGGGCCCGCACCTCGTCGCGCAGGGCCTTGACCTGGTCGAGGATCTGCTGGTCCAGCGAAGGTCCGCCGCTACCGAAGAGACCGACGACCGACATCACGGCACCGAAGATGTTGCCGGTCATCGCCAACGTCGCGGTGTTGAAGATCGAGCCGGCCAGGCCGCGGCCGGTGATCGCCGCCGCGTACTTGGAGATCGCGCTGATCGTGGTGAGGACCGCCTCACCGATCACCTTGGCCTTCTTGCCGGCGTCCGCGTCGGCGAACCCGATGATGGTGGAGACCATGCCGACCCCGGCCTTGATGTCGGAGATCGTCTCCTGCCGCGCCTTGTCCCGGTCCTCGGCGGCCTTCTTGGCCGCCGCGGTGCACTCGGCGCTCGGTGGCCCCTCCGGCGGACACTTGCTGTTGTTGCCGCCGATCTCGAGACGGATCTCCAAGCTCAGGCCGAGCAGCTGCGCGTGCAGGGAGCCGAGCTGCTGCTTGGCCGCCGCGACGTATGCCGCCGAGTCGCCCTGCAGCGCCAGGATCGCGTCCAGGTCCACGACGGACAGCCCGGGGTCTTCCTTGAGCTCCTCGTAGGTGCTGGTCACGTCCACCCCGAACGGCGCACCGAGCACGGCGTTCCAGGCGGTGGCGATCGGCGCGCTGGCTGCCCCCGCCTGTCGCACCGCCGTCCACACCGCGGTCAGGGCGTCGTCGCGGCCGCGCAGCCACTGGCCGGTGCGCAGCGCGCCGGAGGCGAGTTCCTCGCGGGTGTCCCACGGTTCGACCGCCTTGCCGATCACGGCCCCGACCAGACCGGTGATCTCCGGCGAGGTCCGGGTGTCGCCGCCGGGGACGCCGAGCAGCACGTCGACGGACTTGAGCACCAGGTCCTGCTCGGGCGTCAGCAGGTCGAACGGGGTCAGCGAGCTGTCGAGGAGCTGCTTGCGCGTCGTGAGCTGGGTCTGTGCCTGGGCGGCCGTGGCATTCGGGTGCAGCCGGTGCCACTGGACGAACTCCGCCGACAGTACGGCGGTCCTGATCCGGTCGGCGCCCTGGATATGGATCTCGGTGACCTGACCGAAGGCCCGGTCGGTGAGCGCTGCCTGGGGGATGGAAACTGGACTGGCCGACGCGGGTTCGGCGTACAGCACACTGGCCGCTGTGACTGCGAATATCGCCACCACAGCAGACCCGCGTCTGGCCCGCGAGAAACGTTTGAAGGTCATGGCGGGACCGTATTCAGCCCACTGACGCGGTCCTGAAACGGTGCTGAATCGCCAGCTCAGCTCCTGTTGAATGGTGCTTGACGCGAGCCAGCGGCGATCTTCACCTCTCCAGCCGATCATTCCGGCCGTGGCGACGCTGGGCCAGGCGCGCCTGCGCGCCGTCGCATCGACGCCGGCTTCACACTCGGCGGCGGCGGGTACGAGCTGGAGTGACGTAAGGGCCCGAAGGAGGATCATCATGGCGGGGACCCGGAAGATCTTGTTCGTTCAGGGCGTCGGCGCCGGCACGCACGACGAGTGGGACAACAAGCTGGTCGACAGCTTGCGGCGGGAACTGGGGACCGGGTACGAGGTTCGCTACCCGCGTATGCCCGACGAGGACGACCCGGACTACGCCACCTGGAGCGCGGCTATCCGGCAGGAGGTCGTGGCCCTGGACGACGGTGTGGTCGTCGCGGGCCATTCGCTGGGCGGGACGATCCTCATCAACACGCTCGTCGAGCGGCCACCGGAGCGGGAGATCGCGGCGATCGTGCTGATCGCCGCCCCGTTCGTCGGTCCGGGTGGCTGGCCCGGCGAGGAGTTCGAACTGCCGCACGATCTCGGCGCGAGGCTCCCACGGGGCGTGCCGGTGCATGTGTTTCACGGACTTCAGGACGAGACCGCTCCACCGACGCATGCCGACCTCTACTCCCGCGTCATCCCGCAGGCGAAGCTGCACCGGTTGCCCCGGCGCGATCACCAACTGAACAGTGATCTGAGCGAGGTGGCAAAGGTGATCGAGTCCGGTGGCCCCGGACGCGTCCCACATCATTGAGGGAAACCTGCCGAGCGGCGATCTTCGATATCATGAGTGATCGTTCTGGGGGGGCTTTCGTGGTCGATGCCGACTCAGATATGTGGAGAAGGCGGGGAAGCGGATGCGTCGAGGTTTGTTCGGGCGATTGGTGATCAGCTTCCTGGCCGTGCTGCTCGTCGTCACGGCCAGCGGCTGCGGGTCCGCCGAACCGGTTGGCGGTGCACTGCCCTCCCGGCTGCGGGTCGGCGTCGTGCCCAACGTCTCGCCGGAGAAGCAGCGCGCGTTGTACGAGCCGCTGCGGGCCTATCTGGCGGACCGCCTCGGCGTCGAGGTGGAGCTCTTCGTCGCCAACAACTACGCGGGCGTGGTGGCGGGCCTGGTCGCCAAGCAGGTCGACGTCGCCTACCTCGGAGGACTGACCTACACGCAGGCGGCCGAACAGTCGCCGGGTGTCGTGCCGTTGGTGACCGAGGTCGACGAGGAGACCGGCACCCCTCGGTACTGGTCCGCGGTCGTCGTGCGGGCGGCGGCCCCCACCAGGTCCGTCGCGGACGTTGTCGCCGCTGGCGGACGGTTCGCCTTCGGGGACGTGGGCTCGACGTCGGGGAGCCTCTACCCGCGGATGATGCTCGTCGACGCGGGAGCCAAGTGCCAGTCGGACGACCTGAACACCTGCCCCCCACTCCGGAGCGTCGCCTTCACCGGGGGCCACGACGCGACCGCGCAGGCGGTGCTCAACTCGTCCGTCGAGGCCGGCGGGCTCGAACTGCGGATCCTGCACCGGCTGGAGCGGCAGGGCACCGTCGCGAAGGGCGCCCTACGGGTCGTGGAGCAGCGCGAGGTGATGGGCTACCCGTGGGTGGCCCGGGACGGGCTCGACGATTCCGCCCGGCAGAAGGTCACCGACGCGTTCCTCGCTATCACGGACCCAACCCTGTTGTCGCTGATGCGGGCCAAGTCCTACGCGGCGGTCTCGACCACGGACTACACCGAGGTACGGCAGAACGCCCTGCGGCTCGGTCTACTCACCGAGCGGTGACGGCATGGACGTCACGCTGACCGGGCTCACCGTCAGGTTCGACAGCCAGCCGGTCCCGGCCCTGGAATCGGTCGATCTTCGGGTGCCCGCGGGCGAACAAGTGGCGTTGCTCGGTGCCTCGGGCGCCGGGAAGAGCACCCTGCTGCGGGTGCTGCTCGGCGGCGTACGGCCGCTGGCGGGTGAGGTCCGCGTCGGCGGCCGTGATCCCTTTGGTTCGGCCGCCGGCGTGCGGGCGCTGCGGCAGCGATCCGGGTTCCTCCGGCAGCGCGACGACCTCGTCCCCGGCGTCAGCGCACGGACGAACATCCTGATGGGCCAGTCCTCGCGGTGGCGGCTTGGCGACTGGTTCACCGTCGCTCGTGGCGGGGTGCCGTCCCGGCACACGGCTCGTCTCGCCGAACTGGCCCACCGGCATGGGATCGCCGACCTGCTCGATCGGCGGATCGAGCACCTTTCCGGCGGCCAACGCCAGCGCGTCGCCCTGGTACGGGCGCTGCTCGGAGGGCCGGGGCTGCTCCTGGCGGACGAGCCGACGACGGGGTTGGACCCGGAGCGGGCCGCCGCCGCCGTGGCGGACCTGCGCGGGGCGCACGGCGTCACCTTGCTGCTCGCCACCCATGACGGCGCGCTGGCCCGACAGTTTCCCCGCGTCATCGGGCTGCGCGCGGGGCGGATCGTCGCTGACGGCCCTCCGGCCAGGATCGCGATGGAGCAGCTGTATGCCGCCTGAAGTGGAGGAACGGGACCCGAGGGTCGCGGGGCGGCCGGCCGTCCCGCAACCCCGGGCGCCGATACGGACGTTGCGCTGGGCGGGGCTGCTCGTCTGCGCGACCGTCCTGCTCTGGTCGCTCTCGGCGACCGGGGTGGGCGTCGGATCGCTGGTGCAGGGGCGGGAAGGGGCCATCCGGCTGCTCTCCGGGCTCTTCCCACCCGACCTGGACCCCGTGCTGTTGCGCCGGATCGGCACCGCGACCGTGCAGACCCTGCAGATCTCGGTCTCCGCGCTGGTGCTGGGCGCAGTTCTCGGCCTGCCGCTGGCGGTGCTCATCGCCAGCAACGTACGGGCACCCCGGATGCTGGCCCTCCCGGCGAGAGGGCTCGCGGCGGTGCTTCGGGGCGTACCGGAGCTGCTCTGGGCCTTGCTCTTCGTGGCGGCGGTCGGGCTCGGCCCGGCCGCCGGGGTGTACGCGATCAGCCTGCACTCGGCCGGCATGGTGGCCAAGCTCTGCTCCGAGCAGATGGAGGCGGTCGACCCGGCCCCGGTGGAGGCGGTCCGGCTCACCGGCGCCTCCCGTACGGCCACCGCGCTCTTCGCCGTCGTCCCGCAGGCGCGAGGCACCATCGTGTCGCAGCTGCTCTACCAGTGGGAGTGCAACGTCCGTAGCTCGGTGGTGATTGGCTACGTCGGGGCGGGCGGGCTGGGGCAGGAGCTCGGTGTGGCGCTGCACCTGTTCCGCTACCAGGAGCTGGCGACGCTGATGGCCGCCGTGCTGCTGCTGGTCTTCGTGGTCGATGGCGTGTCGGTCCTGATCCGCCGGCGACTCGGGGTCATCGCCGGGCCGCCCGGCGACTTCGAACGACCCCGTTTCAGCCAACTCTGGCGTCCACAACACTGAGCTGCCCGCGCACCGCCGCGGTGCCGGGCTTCGGCGGGAGGAAAGATGACACCTTCACCACGTCTCGGCACCAACCGACGCCGGCAGTGGCGGCGGCCTCTCGTCGTGCTCGTCGTCGTGGCGGTGGTGTTGTGCGCCTGCGCGGTCGGCTGGGTACGACGGTTCGGCGTTCCGCTGACCGAGGGTGGCGGAGACATCTTTGGCTTCGTGGTGGAGAACCACCTGGACCGTCCTCTGATCGTGGAAGTGGACCGTGGCCGCGGCCCGGTCACCTACGACGTGCTTCGTACGAACTCCGTACCGATACCCCTCAACCGGGTCTGTGGGCCGCCACTGCGGTTGGTGGCTCGGGAGGTGGCCGGCCCGGAAGTCGCCCGTCTCGACGACCCGCTCTGTGCGCCGCGTACCTGGGTCATCGCGGCTGACGGCTCGACCGAACTGCTGCCCACGCGCCGCTGGCCGTACCCCGGTTGAGGCGAGCCCAACGCCGGCCCTGTTCATGCGTTCTGTGGGACGCTGCGCGCTTCTTGACGCATCTGTACGGAATGTGAAACCGTCAGGTGATCTTGGTGAACGTTGCCCTGCGCTGATCGGGGAGGAAACATGCGGCGAAGCCGTGTCTACGGAGGACTCATCGCACTGCTCGTCGGCTCGACCACGGTGGTCGGGCCGATCACCGGGGCGAGCGCGAGCGTCGCCGGCGAAGGCGTCTGCGAGCCCGTGGTGAAGACCGCGCGGCCGGCGACCGGGCTGCAACAGAAGTGGGCGCACTTCGGCGACCGCGCCCGAGCCGGCGAGTGGGCGGGTGGCGACGGTACGTATTCGACGCCGCTGCCCGACGGGCGCACGGCCTGGCTGTACAACGACACCTTCCTGGGCCCGGTCGGTCCCGGCCGCAGCATCACCCCGCACGCGCCGGTGCACAACACGATCGTGACCTCGCCACGGGGCAGCGACCGACCGACCGAGACGATCCTGTCCGGTACGGCGCAGAACCCGCTGCCGATCGTCGGCCCGGCCGGCACCGACCAGCCGTGGTACTGGAACGGTGACGGCATCGTCGACGACGGCAAGCTGTACGTCTTCGAGTTTCAGCAGCAGGCGGCCGGCGAGGGCCACTTCGGCTTCGAGTGGATCGGCACCGACCTTGCGGCCCTGTCCCTGCCGGACCTGCGGTTGCGCAAGGTCACTCCGACCTACGACGGGCACGGGATCCAGTGGGGCGTGGAACTGCTGCGCGCGGGCGACTACATCTACATCTACGGCGTGGGGTCGACGCAGTGGCCGGGCAAGCAGGCGCACGTCGCCCGGGCCAAGGTCGGTCACCTCGACGGGGCCTGGGAGTTCTACACCGGCAGCGGCTGGTCGCCCAAGGAGGGTGACGCCGCGGTGATCATGGCCGAGGTCGGCTCCTCGTACGGGGTGGCGCAGGTGCAGGGGCAGTACGTGCTCGTCACCACGGACAGCTACCTCGGGTCCAAGATCTACGTCCACACGTCCGCGACGCCGTTCGGATTCGCCGGATCTGAGCGGGTGCAGGTCTACGACACCCCCGAGGGGCAGCCGGAGTACGACGCCGACGCGGCCGGCGACATCTACACCTACAACGTGGCCGTGCACCCGACGTTGAGCACCACGAACAACCTGGTGGTCTCGTACAACGTGAACAGCACGAGTATCGCGGACCTCTACGGCGACATCAGCAACAACCGGGCACGCTTCCTGGACCTGCGGTTGGCGCCGAAGCAGCGCAACTGCCGCTAGGGCCTGTGTCGAAGTCGGTCACAGCCACTCGTTGATCGCGGCGATGTGCACGGTGGCTTCGTAGCGGACGGC
>NZ_JBHSQS010000018.1:0-104884 GCF_042658605.1 Micromonospora vulcania
TCTTGCTGCCACCAACAGCGGCGCTTCTACTCCAAGCCCCACAAGTCAGACACCGTCACGACTTTGCCGAGGCCCTGGGCTCTCACCCTTCTCGGAACGATACTCGGCGCATTTCTGGGCCTGCTCGCGCCGATCGTCACCGGGGGGATCGGCCGACGTGAGCGAAATCAGACCTCGCAACGGGAGATCGCGGGGCAGATTCTCGAGATCTTCGAGTCGCCTCAGCCGCTCCCCGACCTATTGTGCTCCACTGATAGTGCCGCCCGGCGACGGTTATACCTGCTGGCAATGCGTGTACAAGATATCCATGCAAGGGAATCGGCGCTGGAACTGGTTGCCGTCTCAGGATCGGACGGCTCCGCAGAACGTCTGCACGACGCATGGTTCAATGCGATGACCCACGTCGGTCGCGTCTGGCGTCAAGGCAAGGCGAAGGCCTAGCCATGGATAAGCAGATGATCCCCGCTGAAGTTAGAGCAGCGCAGCGAGCGCTCGGCCGCTACCAGCCTTCTCCGACGCAGCCCGAGTCGCCGACGCTTCCAATCCAAAGTACTAGCTCCACCGATGTGGAGGCCATCCTGGTCGAAGTGCTCGACGCCGACCGCGTCGATATAATCGGGGTACTGCCGCCACAATGTGTGGACCGCCTCGTCGAGTTGCACGCCTTGCGGGAGGCTGCGGAGGGCGGTAGTTCACTGCCGGCTCATGTACGTTACGTCACGCCAGCCCGAGATCGAATCACACTTTATCGCCAACCTGGCGTCCTGGGCACCCTTGTGCAACGCTGGATGACTGGCGTCACGGGTTTGAGGAACTGGCTTGAGCCTAGGACTACTGATCCGAATAGCTCGATGCGGTTGGAGATCTTTCAGTTCGATGACATGTTCCTCGACTGCGTCATTTATACCGTAAGAGATGGCGTCGAGCGGGCCGCGATTCTGAGTCAGTTGCCCATTCTTACCTCTGGCCGGGTAGGAGCAGCCGCGGCGGTATCCACGGTTGTTGCCTCCCGGATGTCGGCCACTCAAGTCAATGAGATGAAGACTTACATCCGACTACTGCTGAACCAGGCGATGCCACTGACCCAACGACAGGTTCGTTGCAGCTCGGCGGAGAATCGCAGGATCGGTGGACCCTTCACGCCGGCGATCCGCCGCGTCGCGGCGTATGGGCGCCTCGCAGTCGACGATGTCGAGCCGATCGCCGTCGTTGCAATCTGCGCCAATACGGCATCGGGCCCATGTGTTCTCCTGAAGCCAAGGAACGTCAAGAACTCAAGGGACGACTTTCGCAAGCTGTCGCTGGTTAGTGAGCGTATCCTGATAGAAGATATGTCTCAGTACTCCCGCGGGTCGATCGACGGAGACCACGAAAAAGCGCTGGACGATCTTTGGATGGCGGCAGACCAACCTGAGCCATTCCTCATCCCCGAGGAGAGCTTTAGGAGAGCCGCACAGCGTGAACTGTTTGTTACGTGCGGCCTGGACGTCCCGACCGGCCGATTGGCGCTAAAAGGCACCTGCATCCTTGATCGGGAGGACGAGGTGACGCACCTCGGCTTTTACGTCTTCCGCCTGGATCTACTGCGGACCGTCGGCGTGGATGAGTTGAAAGAAGTCCAAGCCTGGAATCCCGAACTGGTCCTGGTGCCCATAACTGATCTGTATAGCGCGACGTTCAGGCCTCGGCTCAATCGGCTCCTCACCCGAAAGCAGGAATGGCTTGTGGACCATGTCTTCTCCATCCAATAATTCGGATGGCTCACCTCACGGAGGAGCATTTCTGATGCTCGACGACATTGCGCCCGAACACCATACTGTAATCTCCGCTGCAATCTTTCGGGACCTTCACAAGCAAGAAATTCTTCTCGGGGTACGAAAGGCGACGCCTCTTGTGCAGAGGTTCCCGGGAGTGTTGAGCACGCCCACGATGGGCCTGCCGTCCAGGTTGTTCAAGATACTCGATGAGACAACCGACACCGAAAGACCAGGGGTTTACCCTGTCGGTTCGCAGGAACTGGTCCAGGTCGGCCGCGGCGGGTATCTGGCTTCGGAGGCAGCCTATGCCCTGGAGAGCCTCTTTGCGCGGAAGCTTGGACTCGCTGCGCCGCTTGCGGCGGGGCGGCTATATGCACAAGCAAGGCTGATCATCAAATCGTGTGACGACGTGGCAGACCCTCTGGGCACCCAGAGGGCAAACCGAACTTCGATGCTCACATACGAGGTAGTCATGGAAGACGGTAGCGAACAAGTGCCTGATGAAACGGAGTCATACTCAACGCTCATGTGGGTGCCGATAGAACTCGCTCATCGCGCGATAACTACCAGAGATGCGCTTGTGGTTAGTGACCGGCTCAACCCATTCGAGGTGTGTGCGAGCGGTCTCTGCCTGAGATCCATTGCTGGCGTTCTAGCTGATTCCCTACGCCGGTGAAATTTGGTGCGTGAATTCTGGGAACCACAGCGCAATTTCGCGTGCGGCCTCATCTGGATCGCCGGACGCGTGCACGAGGTTTGCCACCGGCCGAGATTCATCGTTGGCAAAGTCGGTCGAGTCCACGCTTAGATCCCCGCGAATGGTTCCCGGTGCCGCCACTACCGGAAGCGTGTTCCCGATGATTTTCCGGACAATTTCTATCGCCCGGTTTCCGCTAAGGATGAACGGGACCAGAGGGCCGCTGCTCAGAAACTGCACCAACCGTGACCGCACGATTCGACCAATCTCGACCGCGTCGTCGGTGCCTAACTTGTCGATTGTGGATTTTCCGAGTTGCTCATGATCGGCGAGTGTTTTGCCGCCGACGACCCGCAGCCATTCCACGTCGCGCGGGTAATGGTTGTCGATCATGTCGTGTTGGCTTGACGACACGCGAATGGCCTCGATGCGTAGCCCGGCTCGTTCGAATCTATTGAGGATTTCGCCTGTCAGGCCGCGACTGTAGGCGTCTGGCTTGACGATGACTAGAGTGAACTGTCGCATCTCGACCCCCTTTTATTTGACAAGGACTCGCCTACTGCTGATCACGAAGAACCTGTCGATAGTATGCCACAGTTCGCTCAATGCCGACTGGTAGCTCGGTCAGGTCGTCTGGGCTAACCCCTAATTCCGCGAGCGTGGCAGGATTGGCGAGGACCACCGCCCCCGGTGTCTCGCCCGGGCGCATCGGCAGATGGGAAATGGAGCCGGCACCGACGCAGCGGATCACCTCGGCCGCGATGTCGAGTACGGTCGTGCGGCGTCCGGTTCCGGCCTCGTAAACGGGATGCGCTGCCAGTCCGTCCTCAACTTTGATCAAGGCCTTTGCCAGAATTCGAGCAAGGTCTCCGACGTAGATCATGTCCATGACCTGTTGGCCGTCGCCGTATATTTCGATTGGGTGGCCGTTGATGGCTCTCGCGACGAATGCGGGTACGATCTTACGAACCTTGCCCGAGCCGTAGGGGCTGGACAGCGCTTGGCCAGGGCCGTAGGAGTTGAAGCCGCGTACTACTGCCACCGACACGCCACGGAACCTGCTGTACATGTCGCAGAAGCGCTCGACGGCGCTCTTTGTGATGCTGTAGGGGTTCTGCTCGAACCAGTTTCCAACAGATATGTTCACGCCCGGGATTCTGTGATGTGCGGCAGCCTCAAGGATGTTGATGCCGCCCACGATATTCGTTTCGATTGCTGGCCTCGGGATCGCAATGGTCTCCTGCGATCCGAGTACGCCGGCAAGGTGAATCCAGGAGTCTGCCTGTGACATCGCCTCGTGGACCGCGACGGGATCCCGTATGTCACCTAGGGAAACCTCGACTCCAGGCTGCATCGCAGGGGTCTTCTGGATGTGGTCGAACGCGACGACCGTGCGGCCCATCGCCAGCAACTCCCGAGTCACGTATTGGCCGATGAAGCCGTTGGCGCCGGTAACCAAAACCTTCTTACCCGGCATGTCTGCTCCCGGATGCGCCCACTTTGTCCGGGTATTTTTCACCAACAAAGAAAGTGAACGTGGGTACCCATCCTGTGCGACGTGTCGTTGTTCGCCTATCAGCGGCGAATTGCTCGTAGTGTTCCATGTCGACGAACCAGTCCAGGAACTGGGTTAGTTGCCATCCTGCACGGAGTGCCTCGTTGTAATACGTCTCGGGCCTGCGGTGGTAATAGGTCAACGGGCCGACGATGCCGGATATCAGGTAGTCACTGAGCTCTTGCTCCCGCGACACGTCCCGATTGATCACGAAGCCATCGTCGACAACATAACCCGCGTGTGCGAAGTACGGGTGGACGAGTGCGACGACAAGTCGACCGCCGGGCTTCGTAACCCTGTGGAACTCCCGGAGCGAGGTAGCGAGGTCGCTGACCCACATCAGAACCAGACTGCTGACCACGACATCGAACCTGTCGGACGGGTAGCTCATGTTTGTGATGTCTTCGCGGGTACTCTTCACTCCCGGACGCCGAGTTGGCGGAGGTGCCAGGTCACATTGCCATGCCTCGGCCGGATCTAGCTCCTCGAAGAGCCAGCCAGTCCCACATCCGGCATCGAGCACACATTTCGTGCTCACCGGACCGACCAAGTTCACAACATTGGGGATCAGACCCATTCGTCGGATGTACTCCGAGTCTCGCCCTGTGTCGACCGTCAGTTCAGCATACGGTTCCTGCTGGTCCGTCCATGCTGGACGGTCGATGCTTGAATCGTCGATCGGAACCTCCCAGGCGTCGCTGTCCGCGCCACGTAACCGGATCTGTGCAATCGGCGGCGCTCGACCGAGTCGGTGCGTACAAGTATGACAGGACTCTGCTGGTGGCACATCCAACGTCGACGCACCCCAGGACGCCTAGGTGGGCTGGGCGTCGGTCAAGCGCTGGCGTATAGGCCGCCCCTTGGCAATTGACCTCTATTTATGCTCTGTCCCCGCGCACCGCGGCCGGACATGCCAATCCTTCGGCGCCCACCCGTGGTCACCGTCTGCGGACCAACCCTGCTCTATTGGGCGGTTCTGACGCGAACTCCTCATACCCGTTGCAGCGGCGGGTCCCTCGCCGCGCGAGAGAACGGTGGCGGGGGAGATTGGTGCTGCACTGCAGGTAACGCTCGGACCTCGACATGCCCCGACCAGTCCACCGTCAGGCGTCGGTCCTCGCTCGCGGAGGGCGGGTCGCACAGCGCTACTCGCGCTGGTGTCCTGGGCGTCCGTCCGCTGAGACGACAGCACGTACCCCTACAGACCCGGCTGTGACGCCCTGCTCCAACGGGGGGAGAAAGGCGGAAGCGCGCTCTCGGACGCCCTCGGGCACCGGCGGGGCGTTGGCAGACATGTCGGGTATGTGCCGTGGCTGGGTCGATCATGGCCAGGGGAGGCCACTGGCAGCCGGACATATGAGACGAAGCCCTTGACCGCAGAAGTGCTGGTCAAGGGCTTCGAATTAGCTGGTCTCACTTAGCAAGTGTGCCCCCGGCAGGATTCGAACCTGCGCCCCCGCCTCCGGAGGGCGGTGCTCTATCCCCTGAGCTACGGGGGCTCAGCGACTGGAGAAGACTAGCAAACCTCCTCCGTGAACGCCGAATCGGTATCCGGTGACCCGATCGTGTCGCCGACCGCCCGATGCTGGTGCTAGGCCGCGATCGCCCGGCCGCAACTGGGCAGCGGGTGCAGGACGATCCGCCGGGGAGGGCGGCGCGGCCACTCGTTGCGCGGCCAGGAGCCGTCGATGATCAGGTGTACGGTGCGCTGCTCCTCGCCGCTGAGCCGCAGCACGAACTCGCGGGGGAGCGGCGGGTCGACCGTCGGTGTGGTGATCATGAAGCGCACCCGGCCGCGGGACGAGACGGCCGAGATCACGTCGGCCGCCGGCATGGTGCCGCGCAGTCGGACCCGGCCGATCCAGTAGACCTCCGCGAGGTGCTCCTGGGCCGCCCGGGTGATCGCCGGGTACTCGCTGCGTACCCACCGCTCGACCGCGCTGACGCAGAGCCCGCAGGCCCGCTCGCGCGGCTCGCGCGGACCCAACCCCCAGGCCCGCAGGTACGCCCCGACCGCGCCCGGATCGAGCGGGAGGTCGAACCGGCGCTGGATGAGCGTGGTGAGGCTCTGCCTCGTCCACAGCTCCTCGTCCAGGCCGAACTCGTCGGGGTGGACACCCCGCAGCACGTCGATCAGTTCGAGTTCCTGTTCGCGGCTGAGCATTCCCGGCTCGCCCTGCCGCTGTCCGCGACGGACGGCTGCCACCGCCCCGTCACCGCCGATGGTGTGGCGTCGGCACCAGCTGGTGACCGAGCGCCGCGCGTCTCTGAGTGCAACCCCCACGTCCCGGACAACGAGCACACTTCCTTTTAAGTAACCCTTAGCGGAAAAATCGACCGTAAGGCTCATAGCGCCCGCCGAAGGTGGTGCCGTCGCGGCACACGACCGCGCCCCACCGGCCTGGTGCTGGCCGGTGGGGCGCGATGGTGGAACCGATCGAGGAGCTAGCCCGGGTTCTGTTGGTACGCCCGTAGCTGGGTGACCTCCAACTGCTGGTTGCGCTTCATGGTGCCGGCCAGTTCGACCACTTCGTCCCGGTCGGTACGGTCGAGGACACCGTCGATCATGTGCAGGCCACCGAGGTGATGCTTGATCATCAGCTCCAGGAAGAGGCGGTCCACCTCCGTGCCCTTCGCCTCGCGGAGCTGGGCGATCTGCGCACTCGTCGCCATACCGGGCATCAAGCCGTCAGTGCCTGCCTGGGTGCCGTCCGGCATCCAGGCCATCGAGGGCTGACTGCCGGTGGGCAGCAGGTGCCACTCCTGCAACCAGCGCTGCATCTGACCGATCTGGCTCTGCTGGGTCAGCGCCATGTCGTACGCCAGCTGCCGGATTTCCGGGGTCGGCGAGTTGGCGTACGCGATCATCGCCATCTCGACGGCCTGGGCGTGGTGTCGGGACATGTCCCGGGCGAACCCCGCCTCGGCCGAGGCGTCGTCGGGCGTACGCGGTGGCGGCGCGAAGACGCCCGCCCCGTAGCCGAGTGCGAAGACCAGCAGGGCGACCAGGGCCACCAGCGGAGCTCGGTACGCGCCGAGCCCGCGCCGCGGCCTGGGCTCCTGCGCCGAGTCCTCGGGCTCATCCACCGCGTCCTCGACGACGGCCGTCACGCTCAGCTGCCCGACTCGGCCGGCATGTCGCGCGGGGTGGTGCCGGTGCCCGTGGTGTAGCTGCCCGACGAGCAGGGCACGCCCGCCTCCATCGAGGCGTTCTGCGCCAGCGTCGTCGCGAACTCCTTGACCCGCGGGTCACTCGCGCTGTCGACCTTGAGCTGGTAGCCCCACGCCTGGAGCGACACGGCCTTGTCGAGGCCCTCGTACGGGCTCATCAGCATGAAGTCCTTGCCACGGACCAGGCTGGCCAGCTTGTCCACGTCGGCCTTGGGCAGGTCGGGGCGGTAGGTGATCCAGACCGCGCCGTGCTCCAGGCTGTGCACCGCGTTCTCGCTGGCGATCGGGGCGTCGTAGACGTCGCCGAGGCAGCGCTGCCAGGTGGCGTTGTGCACGCCGCCGACGGGCGGCGAGTACTTGTAGGTCAGCGGGCCGGACTTGTGCGACTCGTACTTCAGGCTCTCCGGGTCGCTCTTGCGGATGTTGACGATGCCGTCGATGTCGCTGGCCTGCTTCTCCCAGCCCTTGGCCCCCTGGAACGACGCCCAGGCGCCGTAACCGACGATGCCGACCGCGAGGAGGCCCACGGCCACGAAGAGCGCGATCGGACCCCAGGCGCGGCCCTGGCTCACCTTGACCGGGGTGATCGGCTTGCGGGGACCCTTGCCACCTGCCCGCGGAGTGCCGGCCGGCTTGCCGGAGCCGGCCTTGGCGCCAGACGCCGGCCTGCCCGCGGCCGGCTTCTTGCCGGTGGTGACCACGGTCGGGCGGCGCTCAGGGCCACCCGGGGTGCTGATGCTCATCGTGCCTCGTCAGGTCGGTCGGTCAGGGGAGGTGGCGGGCCGGATGTCGCGAGGGTCGCCGCCGAGTGCCCGAGTCTACCCCCGATAACATGGTTCGGTGACTCCTGCAGAACTAGCCTCGGTCGTCCTCACCGCTGCCCACGCCGTCTTCGCCGAGCGCGGCCTGGACCGCGCCGCGCTGCCGGAGCGCACGGTGGTGGAGCGACCGCGCAACCCGGAGCACGGCGACTACGCCTCGACGCTCGCCCTGCAGTTGAGCAAGAAGGTGGGCGTCCCGCCGCGCGAGCTCGCCGAAGCCCTGGCCGATCAGCTGGGCCGGGCGTCCGGGGTCAAGTCGGTGGAAATCGCCGGGCCGGGCTTTTTGAACATCCGGCTGGACGCGGCCGCCGCCGGCCAGCTCGCCCGGGTGATCGTCGAGGCGGGAGCGGAGTACGGCCGTAGCGACCGGCTCAACGGCGAGAAGATCAACCTGGAGTTCGTCTCGGCCAACCCGACCGGCCCGGTGCACATCGGCGGGGTCCGCTGGGCGGCCGTCGGCGACGCGTTGAGCCGGCTGCTGCGGGCCACCGGCGCCGAGGTGGGCACGGAGTACTACTTCAACGACGCCGGTTCGCAGATCGACCGGTTCGCCCGCTCGCTGCTCGCCGCCGCCAAGGGGCAGCCCGCGCCGGAGGACGGCTACGGCGGGGCGTACATCGGGGAGATCGCCACCGAGGTGCAGGCCCGGCGGCCGGAGGTGCTCACCCTGGACGACGACGCCGCCCAGGAGGTGTTCCGGGTCGAGGGTGTGGCGTTGATGTTCGACGAGATCCGCTCCTCGCTGCGCGACTTCGGGGTGGAGTTCGACACCTACTTCAACGAGAAGGACCTGCACGACCGGGGTGAGCTGGACCTCGCCTTGGCCCGGCTGCGGGAGCAGGGTCGGATCTACGAGTCCGAGGGCGCCACCTGGCTGCGCACCACCGACTTCGGCGACGACAAGGACCGGGTGCTGCGCAAGTCCAACGGCGAATGGACCTACTTCGCCGCGGACTGCGCCTACTACCTGGACAAGCGGGAGCGCGGCTTCGAGCGGGTCGTGATCATGCTGGGCGCCGACCACCACGGCTACATCGGCCGGATGAAGGCGATGGCCGCGTGCTTCGGCGACGACCCGGAGCGCAACCTGGAGATCCTCATCGGCCAGCTGGTCAACCTGGTACGCGACGGCGCCCCGATGCGGATGAGCAAGCGCGCCGGCACCGTCGTCACCCTGGAGGACCTGGTCGACGCGATCGGGGTGGACGCCTCCCGGTACGCGCTGGCCCGCTACTCCAGCGACTCGCCGATCGACATCGACGTCGAGCTGTGGACCCGGGCCGGCAACGACAACCCGGTCTACTACGTGCAGTACGTGGCGGCCCGCACCGCCAGCGTGGCCCGCAACGCCGCCGAGCTGGGGCTGGCCCGGGGCGACGGCGACGACTTCCACCCGGAGCTGCTCGACCACGAGAAGGAGAACGAGCTGCTCAAGGCACTCGCGCAGTTCCCCGCCGTGGTCGCCTCCGCCGCCGAGCTGCGCGCCCCGCACCGCCTGGCGCACTACCTGGAGAAGGACGTCGCCC
The DNA here is from genome assembly GCF_042658605.1 of Micromonospora vulcania. Taxonomy (NCBI): domain Bacteria; kingdom Bacillati; phylum Actinomycetota; class Actinomycetes; order Micromonosporales; family Micromonosporaceae; genus Micromonospora; species Micromonospora vulcania. Next base: position 9,528 of record NZ_JBHSQS010000018.1, read on the forward strand.
AGTCGTACCACCGGTTCTACGACAGTTGCCGCGTCCTGCCGCGCGGCGACGAGGAGTTCACCGACCTGCGCCGGGCCCGGCTGTGGCTCAACGACGCCACCCGCACGGTGATCGCCAACGGCCTGGCCCTGCTCGGCGTCACCGCACCCGAGAGGATGTGACATGCGCGCTCACGAGGCCGGTGCACTGCACGGCGACATCGGCAGCCGGGGGCCGACCTGGTTGCGTACCCCGGAGGACGTCAACGCCCTCCTGCCGTCGCTCTGGCCGCGCACGGTGGCGCGTGGCGCGGACGGCGCGCTCACCGTCGCGGGCCTGAGCGTCCGCGACCTCGCGGCCGAGTTCGGCACCCCGGTGTACGTCCTCGACGAGGACGACCTGCGCTCGCGCTGCCGCGACTTCCGGGCCGCCTTCCCGACCGAGGACATCTACTACGCCGGCAAGGCTTTCCTCTGCCGGGCGGTGGTCCGGATGATCGCCGAGGAGGGCCTGCACCTCGACGTGTGTAGCGGTGGTGAGCTGGCCACGGCGCTGGCCGCCGGAATGCCGCCGGAGCGGATCGGCTTCCACGGCAACAACAAGTCGATGGCCGAGCTGACCCGGGCACTGGAGGCCGGGGTGGGCCGGATCATCGTCGACTCGTTCACCGAGATCGACCGGCTGACCGCGCTGGCCCGCGAGCGGGGGGTCCGTCCCCGGGTGCTGGTCCGGGTCACCGTGGGCGTCGAGGCGCACACCCACGAGTTCATCGCCACCGCGCACGAGGACCAGAAGTTCGGCTTCTCGCTGGCCGGCGGGGCAGCCGCGGCGGCGGCCTTCAAGATCCTCGACGAGGACGTGCTGGAGCTGCGCGGGTTGCATTCGCACATCGGCTCGCAGATCTTCGACACCAGCGGCTTCGAGGTCTCGGCGCGTCGGGTGCTCGCCCTGCAGGCGCAGATCCGCGACGCGCGCGGGGTGGAGCTGCCCGAGCTGGACCTCGGCGGCGGCTTCGGCATCGCGTACACCACCCAGGACGACCCGTCCACGCCGCAGGACCTGGCCAAGCGACTACGCAAGATCGTCGACTCCGAGTGCGCGGCCGAGCGGCTGGCGTTGCCGCGGCTCTCCATCGAGCCGGGCCGGGCCATCGTCGGGCCGGCCGTCTTCACCCTCTACGAGGTCGGCACGGTCAAGGACCTCGACGGCATCCGGACCTACGTCAGTGTGGACGGTGGGATGAGCGACAACATCCGCACCGCGCTCTACGACGCGTCGTACTCGGCGACGCTGGCGTCCCGGGCATCGACCGCGGAGCCGTTGCTCGCCCGCGTGGTGGGAAAGCACTGTGAGTCCGGGGACATCGTGGTGAAGGATGAATTCCTGCCCGCCGACGTGCAGCCCGGAGATCTTGTCGCGGTGCCCGGCACCGGTGCCTACTGCCGAAGCATGGCCAGCAACTACAACCACGTGCCCCGGCCGCCGGTGATCGCGGTCCGTGATGGCCAGGCGCGTCTGATCGTCCGGCGGGAGACCGAAGAGGACCTGCTCGCATTGGATGTTGGATGACGTCACCTGTGCGCTTGGCGCTGCTCGGCTGCGGCACGGTCGGCCAGGAGGTGGTCCGGCTGCTGCACGAGCAGTCGGCGGACCTGGCCGCCCGGATCGGCGCTCCGCTGGAGATCGCCGGCATCGCCGTCCGTCGGCTCGGCCGCGATCGCGGTGACCTGCCGATCGACCCGGCCCTGTTCACCACGGACCCGCTCGGCCTGATCAAACGCGACGACGTGGACGTGGTGATCGAGGTGGTCGGCGGCATCGAGCCGGCCCGAAGCTGGCTGGTCGAGGCGCTGCGCGCCGGCAAGAGCGTGGTCACCGCCAACAAGGCGCTGCTCGCCGAGGACGGCGTGGCGCTGCACGACGCGGCGGCCGAGGGTGGCGGCGACCTCTACTACGAGGCGTCCGTGGCCGGGGCCATCCCGCTGCTGCGCCCGCTGCGCGAGTCGCTGCACGGCGACCGGATCAACCGGGTCACCGGCATCGTCAACGGCACCACCAACTTCATCCTCTCCGCGATGGACGCCACCGGCGCCGGCTTCGCCGAGGCCCTCGAAGAGGCCACCGAGCTGGGGTACGCCGAGGCCGACCCGACCGCCGACGTGGAGGGCTTCGACGCGGCGGCCAAGGCCGCGATCCTCGCCTCGCTGGCGTTCCACACCCGGGTCGGCGCCGCCGACGTGCATCGGGAGGGCATCACCGAGGTCACCGCCGCCGACGTGGCCAGCGCCCAGGCGATGGGCTGCACCATCAAGCTGCTCTGCATCGCGGCCCGGGGCGTCGACCCCGCCGGCCGGGAGACGGTCAGCGTCCGGGTGCACCCGGCGATGATTCCCCGCAGCCACCCGCTGGCCAGCGTCGGCGACGCGTTCAACGCGGTCTTCGTGGAGGCGGACGCGGCCGGGCAGCTGATGTTCTACGGCCGGGGCGCCGGTGGCGCGCCGACGGCGAGCGCGGTTCTCGGTGACGTGGTGGCGGTCGCCCGCAACCGGCTCGCCGGGGTGCGCGCGGCCAGCGAGAGCGCGTACGCCGACCTGTCGGTGCGGCCGATGGGTGAGGCGCTGACCCGCTACCACGTCAGCCTGGACGTCGCCGACCGGCCGGGTGTGCTGGCCGCGGTCGCCGGCGTGTTCGCCCGGCACGACGTGTCGATCGCGACCGTGCGGCAGGGCTCGGCGGGCGGGTCGGCTGCCGCTGCCCGGGACGACGACGCCGAGCTGGTCATCGTCACCCACGTGGCCCCGGACGCCGCGCTCGCCGCGACCGTGGACGAGCTGCGCGGCCTGGAGATCGTCCGGTCGGTGACCAGCGTGCTGCGGGTCGAGGGCGGGGTCTGAGTCGTTTGTCCCGGTGGGGGCGGGCCGAACGAGGCCCCGGCGTCCCGCCAGGTGGGTAACCCCGGGTGTGCCACCGGTCGCTCCGGCAGGCTGGTCCAGGGTTGCTGGGTTCCCAGGTCGGCGCAGCGGTAGAGGCGAGGAGAACGACATGTGGCGGGGTCTGATCGAGGCGTACCGGGATCGGCTGCCGGTCACCGAGGCCACGCCGGTCGTGACGCTGCACGAGGGGAACACCCCGCTGCTGCCCGCGCCGGTGCTCTCCGCCCGACTCGGGTGCGATGTCTATCTGAAGGTCGAGGGCGCCAACCCGACCGGCTCGTTCAAGGACCGTGGGATGACCCTCGCGGTGTCCAAGGCGGTCGAGGCCGGCAACAAGGCCATCATCTGCGCCTCCACCGGCAACACCAGCGCCTCCGCGGCGGCGTACGCGGCCCGGGCCGGGCTGACCTGCGCGGTGCTGGTGCCGCAGGGCAAGATCGCGCTGGGCAAGCTGGCCCAGGCGCTGGTGCACGGCGCGAAGCTGCTCCAGGTGAGCGGCAACTTCGACGACTGTCTGGCACTCGCCGCCAAGCTGGCCCAGGACCACCCGGTCGCGCTGGTCAACTCGGTCAACATCGACCGGCTGCACGGGCAGAAGACCGCCGCCTTCGAGATCGTCGAGGCGCTCGGTGACGCGCCCGACATCCACTGCCTGCCGGTCGGCAATGCGGGCAACATCTCCGCCTACTGGTTGGGCTACTCCGAGGAGCAGGCCGCCGGCACCACCACCCGGGCGCCGAAGATGTACGGCTTCCAGGCCGCCGGTGCGGCCCCGATCGTGACCGGTCAGGTGGTGCCGGAGCCGTCGACCATCGCCACCGCGATCCGGATCGGCAACCCGGCGAGCTGGACCAGGGCACTGGACGCCCGGGACGCCTCCGGTGGGTTGATCGCCGCGGTGACCGATCGGGAGATCCTGTCCGCGTACCGTCTGCTCGCCCGCGAGGTGGGTGTCTTCGTCGAGTTGGGCAGCGCGGCCAGCGTGGCCGGCCTGCTCCAGCAGGCCGCGGCCGGCACGGTTCCGCCCGGCTCGACGGTGGTCTGCACGGTGACCGGCCACGGTCTCAAGGACCCGGAGTGGGCGATCTCCACCGCGCCCTCCCCGCTCACCATCCAGAACGACCCGCTGGCCGCGGCCCGCGCTCTCGATCTGGCCTGAGCCGGCACGGCCACCGCGCCCCGGCGGCGGGAAGGCGGCCGAGGGCGGGACGGCGTGGGGCCGGCGGGGGTCGGCGTGATCGAGTCCGGCACACTTTCGGGTATCCCCGCCCGCATTCTCTTTCAGGAGTGAGCCAGGCCGATGTCGCTGCTTGCCAGATTCAGCCTCGCCAACCGAGGGCTGGTCGCCCTCATCGCGGTGGTGACCACGGCGTTCGGGGCGTTCGCCGTGCCGTCGCTGAAGCAGCAACTGCTGCCGTCGCTTGAGTTCCCGGCCGCGTTCATCGTGGCCGCCTACCCCGGCGCCGGACCCGAGATCGTCGAGTCGCAGGTGACCGAGCCGATCGAGAACGCCCTGCAGGGCATCCCCGGGTTGGACAAGGTCACGTCCACCTCCCGTGAAGGTTCGACCACCGTCCAGGTGCAGTACGAGTTCGGCACCGACCTGGACGACATGGTCAACAAGATGCAGACCGCACTGAGCCGGATCGACGCCCAGCTTCCGGAGAGCGTCGACCCGCAGGTCATCGCCGGTAGCACCGACGACCTGCCCGCGGTGGTGCTGGCTGCGGCCGGCGCCGCGGACGAGCGGGTGCTCGCCGAGAAGCTGCGCGCGACGGTGGTGCCGGAGCTGGAGGGCATCGAGGGGGTCCGCACGGTCGAGGTGACCGGGACCCGCGACGACCTCGTGGTGATCACCCCGGACCAGGCCAAGCTGGCCGCGGCGAAGCTCGCGCCCACGGCGATCGGCGTCGCGCTGAAGACCAACGGCGTGGCCATCCCGGCCGGCGCGGTGGCCGACGGCACCCTGGCCCTGCCGGTGCAGGTCGGCACGCCGGTCGCCACCCTGGACGACCTGCGCGGCATCGTGGTGGCCCCGGGTGCGGCCCCGGTCCGTCTCGGTGACGTGGCGACCGTCGCGCAGCAGGCCGCCCCGGCGACCGCGATCACCCGGACCAACGGCAAGGAGAGCCTCGGCATCGCGGTCACCGCGGCGCCGGACGGCAACGCCGTGGAGATCTCGCACGAGATCCGGGACCGGTTGGCCGACCTGAAGAACGCCTCCGGCGCCGAGCTGACCGTGGTCTTCGACCAGGCGCCCTTCGTCGAGAAGTCGATCGAGTCGTTGACCACCGAGGGCCTCCTGGGCCTGCTGATGGCCGTCATCGTCATCCTGGTCTTCCTGCTGTCGATCCGCTCGACCGTGGTCACCGCGGTCTCCATCCCGCTCTCCGTCCTGGTGGCGTTGATCGCCCTGTGGATCGGCGACTACTCGCTCAACCTGCTCACCCTCGGTGCGCTGACCATCGCGGTCGGCCGGGTGGTGGACGACTCGATCGTGGTGTTGGAGAACATCAAACGGCACCTGGAGTACGGCGAGGAGAAGCGGCACGCGATCATCACCGGCGTCCGTGAGGTGGCCGGCGCGGTGACCGCGTCCACCCTCACCACGGTCGCGGTGTTCGCGCCGATCGCTCTGGTCGGCGGGTTCGTCGGGCAGTTGTTCGCCCCGTTCGCGATCACCGTGACGGTGGCCCTGCTCGCTTCGCTGCTGGTGTCGCTGACGGTGATCCCGGTGCTGGCGTACTGGTTCCTCAAGCCGCGCGGCGGCACCGCCGACGACGAGGCGGTGCGGCGCGACGCGGAGGAGAAGGAGCTGCGTAGCCCGTTGCAGCGGGCGTACCTGCCGGTGATCGGGTTCGCCACCCGCAAGCGGTCGACCCGTTGGGTGACCGTGGGGCTCGGTCTGCTGGTGCTCTTCGGCACCTTCGGCCTGTCCCAGAAGCTGGAGACCAACTTCCTGGACGACTCCGGCCAGGACACGCTCAGCTTCCGTCAGGAGCTGCCGGCGGGTAGCGCGCTGGCGGCCACCGACGCGGCGGCCAAGCAGGTCGAGACCGTGCTCGGGCGTGTCGACGGGGTCGAGACGTACCAGGTGACCGCCGGTGGCGGGGACACCCCGTGGGCGGGCGGCGGCGGCAACAACGTCGCGAGCTGGTCGCTGGCGCTCGGCGGGGACACCGACGCCAAGCAGATGCGCGAGGTGCTGCGCAAGGAGTTCGACAAGCTCGGCACCGGCGTTGGCGAGATCAGCTTCGGCGGCGGGCAGGACGCCTCGACCAGTCAGCTGGAGGTGGTGGTCCAGGCCAGCGACCCCGAGGTGCTGACCAGGGCCGCCGAGGCGGCCCGGTCGGCGATGGCCGGGGTCCCGGACGTCGAGGACGTATCCACCAGCCTGGCCGCGCGGGTGCCGCGGGTCGACGTGACCGTCGACCGGGTCGCCGCCGGCCGGGCCGGGCTCACCGAGGCCGCGGTGGGTCAGATCGTGTCGCAGGCGTTCCGCGGTGCGCCGCTGGGTCAGGTCGCGCTCGACGGTCAGCAGCAGGACGTGGTGCTGCGGTTGGGTACGCAGCCGCCGATGTCGGTACAGGAGCTGCGGGCGCTGCCGGTGGGTCCGGTCAAGTTGGACGACATCGCGGACGTCACGCAGGGCGAGGGGCCGCAGCAGGTCACCCGGATCGACGGTGAGCGCAGCGTCTCGGTGACCGGCACGGCGACCGGCTCGAACCTGGGCGCGACCAGCGCGGAGCTGCAGAAGCGGCTGGACGGCCTCGACGTGCCGGGTGCGACCTTCACCATCGGTGGGGTCAGCGCGGACCAGGCGGACGCCTTCGGTGACCTGGGTCTGGCGGTGCTGGCCGCGATCGCGATCGTGTTCCTGATCATGGTGGCCACGTTCCGCAGCCTCTCCCAGGCGCTGATCCTGCTGATCTCCATCCCGTTCGCGGCGACCGGCGCGATCGGTCTGCTGCTGGCCACCGGGACGCCGCTGGGCGTGCCGGCGCTGATCGGCGTGCTGATGCTGGTCGGCATCGTGGTGACCAACGCGATCGTGCTGCTCGACCTGATCAACCAGTACCGGGCCCAGGGCATGGAGGTCCGGGAGGCGGTGGTCGAGGGCGGTCGACGCCGGCTGCGCCCGATCCTGATGACGGCGGTCGCGACCATCTTCGCGCTGCTGCCGATGGCACTCGGGCTGACCGGCGAGGGTGGGTTCATCTCCCAGCCGCTGGCGGTCGTGGTGATCGGCGGTCTGCTCAGCTCGACGCTGCTCACGCTGATCCTGGTGCCGACGCTCTACACGATGGTGGAGCACACCAAGGGGTCGCTGCGGGAGCGGCGTCGTCGGCGGCGCTCCGGCGGCCCGGCGGTGACCGACCCGAGGGCACCGGAGACCGACGAGCTGGCCGGTCCGAACCAGGTCGCGGTGCCGTCCGGTGCGCCCTCGGCGAAGCCGACCGAGGGTACGCAGCCGGCGGCGGGGCGGCCCGCCCCGTCGGGCGCGCTGGTGGACGGTACGGACCAGTTCGAGGTGCTCCGGCTGCCCCGCAGCCGCACCTCGCCGCTGCCGCCGGCCGACCCGAGCGAGTAACCGGGCAGGCTGCCCTGAAACGCCCCCGGCGGGTTCCCGACCCGCCGGGGGCGTTCCGTTTCCGCTGACTCGGACACTCCGATCGGTTGACCAATCCTGCACTTTGCGTCACGTCTTGCATACTCATGGTGGGCATGCGGGGATGTCGGTGAAGCGGGGCGGACGGATGACCGAGGGCGCGCACAGGTGGGGTCGGCGCGACGTGCTGCGCCGGGCCGCACTGGTGGCCGGCGGTGCCGCGGCCGGTGTGGGAGCGTCCGAGGCGTGGTGGCTGACCCATCGCCGGCTGCCGCTGGCCGGTGGCCCGGCCGGCGCCACGGTCGGCAACCGGCTCCAGGACGTCGGCTCCGGCCAGTTGGCGGTCGTCTGGTCCGGACCGGCCGGGCAGCGCCAGGTGGCGCTCACCTTCGACGACGGCCCGGCGCCACAGTGGACCCCGCGGGTGTTGGACACCCTGGCCCAGCACCGGGTGCCGGCGACCTTCTTCCTGGTCGGCGCGCAGGTCCGGCGGCACGCCGACGTCGTGCGCGGTCGGCTCGGCGAGCACGAGGTGGGCAACCACAGCTGGAAACACCGGGACCTGGCGCAGTTGGACGCCGACGAGGCGTACGACGACCTGAGCCGCAGCCACGACGCGATCGCCGAGGTAACGGGCAGGGTGCCCCGGCTGCTCCGCCCGCCGTACGGCCACCTGGGCGGGGCCGTGCTGCACGCGGCGGCCCGACTGAACTACCGGCTGGTGCTCTGGTCGCTCCAGATGGCGGAGCGGGAGTTTCCCGACGACCCGGCCGGGCACGCCCGGCGGATCGTGGCCGACGTCCGGCCGGGGACGATCCTGCTCGGGCACGACGTGGGTGCGCGGCGCCGCTTGGTCGCACTGGACGGGCTACCCGAGATGATCAACGGATTGCGGGCGCGCGGCTTCAGTTTCGTCACCGTCTCGGCCCTGCTCGGGCCGTGTATCGCCGCCGCGTCGACCGGGTAGGGTCCCGCTGCGTGACGTCCACCTTCTCGGTCCTTACCGGCAACCGGAGTTTCCGTAACCTCTTCCTCGCCGAGTTGGTGGTGTTCGGCGCCGACTGGTTCGTCATGGTGCCGCTGCTGGTGCTGCTGCCCAAGCTGACCGGGAGCGGGGTCTGGGGCGCGCTGGTCTTGGCGGTGGACACCGGCATCGTGGCGCTGCTGCTGCCGTACACCGGGACGGTGGCCGACCGGTTCGACCGTCGCAAGATCATGGTCGTCGCGAACGTGGCGGCGTTGCTGGGCGTGTTGCTGCTGCTCGGCGTACGGGACGCCGGAACGGCCTGGCTGGCGCTGGTGGCGATCGGCGTGGTCGCGGTCGCCAAGGCGTTCTACTCGCCGGCTGCCCAGGCCGCCCTGCCCAACGTGCTGGAGCCGTCCGAGTTGGCGGCCGGCAACGCGGTGGCCGGCTCGGCCTGGGGCACCATGACCGTCGTCGGGGCCTCGCTCGGCGGCGTGCTCAGCTCGGCGGTCGGCCCGTACGCCTGCTTCTGGGTGGCGGCGGCCGGCCTGGCGCTCGCCGCGGGCCTCGCCACGCTGATCCGCCGGCCGCTGCAGGCACCCCGGGACGCGAGCCAACCCACCCAGCGGACGTGGGCCGCGGTCCGCGAGGCGCTCGGCTACATCGGGCACCGGCCCCGGGTGCTGGCCCTGGTCACGGTCAAGTCGGCGGTCGGCCTCGGCAACGGGGTGCTGACCGTGTTTCCGCTGCTTGCCGGTGTGTACGGGGTCGGCTCGCTGGGCGCTGGCCTGCTCTTCGCGGTACGTGGGGCGGGCGCGCTGGTGGGGCCGATCCTGATGCGTCGGGTGCTGACCAACCGCTCCTGGCTGTTGCCCGGGCTGGCGCTGTCCATGTCGCTCTACGGCCTGTCCTACCTGGGCACCTCGGTGGTCCGCTGGTTCCCGTTGGTGCTGCTGCTCGTCTTCGTGGCGCACTTCGCCGGCGGCAGCAACTGGGTGATGTCGAACTTCGCCCTCCAGGGCGAGGTGCCGGACCGGTTGCGCGGACGCGTCTTCGCCACCGACATGATGCTCGCGACGCTGGCCATTTCGGTGAGTCAGCTGGTGGTGGCCCTGGTGGTGGACTCGGTGGACGAGCGGGTGGTGTTGGCGGGTTGCGGGCTCGTCACCGTCGTCTACGCGGTCGGCTGGCGGATCGCCACCCGCCGCCTCTCGCTCACCGACCCGGTCGGCGAACCGGTACCGGCCGAGCAGGCCTGAGAAGCCGGCTGGTTGAGCCCCGACGGTCCCATTGCCGCGGGCGTGGGGACGGATCGTCGGTGCCGAGCCCTAGCATGAGCCCGTGCCGACGAACTTCACCGCTGGGCCGGTCCGGGTCCGGGTCCCCGCGACCAGCGCCAACCTGGGCCCGGGCTTCGACGCGCTGGGTCTCGCCCTCGGGCTCTACGACGACGTGGCCGCCGAGGTCGCACCGGGCGGGGCCCGGGTCACGGTGACCGGCCAGGGCGCCAGCGAGCTGCCCGACGACGACCGGCACCTGGTGGTGCGGGCGATGCGAGCCACCTTCGACGCCCTCGGTGCCCAGCCACCCGGGCTGAGTGTGGAGTGCGTCAACCGGATCCCGCAGGCGCGCGGCCTGGGTTCCTCGTCCGCCGCCATCGTCGCCGGCGTGCTGCTGGCCAGGGCTCTGGTCACCGATGGGGGCAGCCTGCTGGACGACGAGGCGGTGCTCCGGCTGGCCGCCGAGATCGAGGGCCACCCGGACAACGTCGCGCCCTGCCTGCTCGGCGGCTTCACGCTGGCCTGGTCCGAGCCGAGCGGCGCCCGGGCGGTGACCCTCCCGGTCGCCGACGGGGTGCGGCCCACCGTCCTGGTGCCGGCCGAGCGCGGATTGACGGCCACCGCACGGGCCGCGTTGCCGGCCACCGTGCCGCACGGCGACGCAGCGTTGACCGCCGGACGGGCCGCGTTGCTGGTGCACGCGCTCACCGCAGAGCCGACGCTGCTGCTGCCGGCCACCGTCGACCGGCTTCACCAGGATTACCGCGCACCCGGCATGCCAGGCACATCGTCCCTGGTCAACGCGTTGCGAGAGGCGGGTGTGGCGGCTGTGGTGAGTGGGGCCGGGCCGACCGTGCTGGCGCTCAGCGCCCTGCCGGAGAGCTTCCCGGTGGGAACAGATTGGCAGATCTGGCAGTTACCGATAGACGTCAGCGGCGCGCGGGTCGCCCGGGGTAGACTTGGACACGCCGAGCGGGACCCTGTTGCCGCAGGTCGGAAGAGTTGATTACGCTCTAGGCCTAGCACAGCCGCGAAGCACGCGATCTCCTGCGGGGCGGCGCACCCCCGAAGCTCTCGGCGGTAGCCCGTCACCCCTGCCAAGGCCCACGCCGCACCGCAGTTTTCACAGGTCGTCGCAGACGGCGAGACCTGCTCACCGACTTCTGGTGAGTCGGGATACCGACCGGCTGCTGTGTCACAGACTCCCGCGACGCGTCCTTGCGAGGCGGGTGCACCGAGGCCGCCCGGCCACCTGAGCTCCGACTCCGGGCAGTCCCGGCCTTTATCGAGGGAAGGAATCCATTGAGCGACACCACCGACGTGACGTCGGATGTTTCCAACGTCGCTGGCGATGCCACCACCGCCGCTCCCGCCCGTCGTCGGCGTAGCGGCACCGGTCTGTCGGCGATGCTGCTGCCAGAGCTGCAGAGCCTGGCCGCGTCGCTCGGCATCTCCGGCACGGCTCGCATGCGCAAGGGCGAGCTGATCGCCGCGATCTCCGAGCGGCAGGGCGGCAACGCCGCCGGGACCCCTCGACCGCGGGCCGAGGTCGCGGCCGCGGCCGCTCCGACCCGCGAGGGGGTGCACGCCGAGGTGCGGGAGACCGCGGAGCGGCCTGCCGCCGAGGGGCGCAGCGCCGACCAGGCGCCGGCTGAGCCGGCCGCCGAGACCGAGGGCCGGGGTCGTACCCGGCGGAGCCGGGCCACCGCCGAGGCGCGTACCAGTGAGGCGCGTACCGACGAGGCCGAGGCCGGCGAGCGGACCGACCGGGGCGAGAGCCGCCGGGACCGGACCGAGCGTCCGGAGCGCGCCGAGCGTCCGGAGCGGGCCGAGCGTGGTGAGCGTTCCGAGCGGGGCGAGCGTGCCGAGCGGGGCGAGCGCAACGACCGGGGTGACCGTGCCGACCGGGGCGAGCGTGCCGAGCGTGGCAACGACCGCGCGGAGCGGGCCGACCGGGGCGAGCGTGCCGAGCGTGGCAACGACCGCGCGGAGCGGGCCGACCGGGGCGAGCGCGCCGAGCGTAACGACCGGGGCGAGCGGGCCGACCGGGGCGAGCGCAATGATCGCAACGACCGGGGCGACCGTAACGACCGTGGTCAGCGCGCCGAGCGCGACAACGACGGTGACGACGACGGCGAGGGCGGCGGCCGGCGCGGTCGGCGCAGCCGGTTCCGTGACCGTCGTCGGGGCCGCGGCGACCGTCCCGAGACCGCTGGCGACACCGGCGGCCGTGAGCCGCAGGTCAGCGAGGACGACGTACTCGTCCCGGTGGCCGGCATCATCGACGTGCTCGACAACTACGCCTTCGTGCGGACGACCGGCTACCTGGCCGGCCCGAACGACGTGTACGTCTCGATGTCCCAGATCAAGAAGTACGGCCTGCGCCGCGGTGACGCGATCACCGGTGCGGTGCGGGCGACCCGCGAGAGCGGCGGCAGCGGCGATCAGCGGCGGGACAAGTACAACCCGCTGATGCGGCTGGACACGATCAACGGGATGGAGCCGGAGGAGGCACGTCGCCGGCCCGAGTTCTACAAGCTCACCCCGCTCTACCCGCAGGAGCGTCTGCGTCTGGAGACTGAGCCGCACATCCTCACCACCCGGGTGATCGACCTGGTCATGCCGATCGGCAAGGGCCAGCGGGCGCTCATCCAGTCGCCGCCCAAGGCGGGTAAGACGATGGTGCTCCAGGCGATCGCGAACGCGATCACCCGGAACAACCCGGAGTGCCACCTGATGGTGGTGCTGGTGGACGAGCGGCCTGAAGAGGTCACCGACATGCAGCGGTCGATCAAGGGCGAGGTCATCGCGGCCACGTTCGACCGTCCGCCGCAGGACCACACGACGGTGGCCGAGCTCGCGATCGAGCGGGCGAAGCGCCTGGTCGAGCTGGGGCACGACGTCGTCGTGCTGCTCGACTCGGTGACCCGGCTCGGCCGGTCGTACAACCTGGCAGCGCCGGCCAGCGGCCGGATCATGTCGGGTGGTATCGACTCCACCGCGCTCTACCCGCCGAAGCGCTTCCTCGGTGCGGCCCGCAACATCGAGAACGGCGGCTCGCTGACCATCATCGCCACGGCGCTGGTGGAGACCGGTTCCATGGCGGACACGGTCATCTTCGAGGAGTTCAAGGGCACCGGTAACGCGGAGCTGAAGCTGGACCGGAAGATCGCCGACAAGCGCACCTTCCCGGCCATCGACATCAACCCGTCCGGTACGCGTAAGGAAGAGGTCCTGCTCGCTGCCGAGGAGCTGGCCATCATCCACAAGCTGCGCAAGGTGCTGCACTCGCTGGACTCGCAGGCCGCGATGGACCTCCTGCTGGACCGGCTCAAGCAGTCCCGCACCAACATCGAGTTCCTGATGCAGATCGCGAAGTCGACGCCGGGGGAGTAACCATCCCCGGGTGACCGACCACAAGGGGGCATGGCCGTCAGGGCCGTGCCCCCTTCGTCGTGCCGGGTTCCGCAGTTTTCCTTCGGTTCAGCCCGCAGGTCTTGAAACTTCTATTCACTACCGGGTTGACTGTCGTCCATGCGTACCCGCAGACGACTCGCCCGTCGCACCGGCGTCCTGCTGCTGACGCCACTGCTCACCCTGGCCATGCCGGTGCCGGCCACCGCCGACCCGGCGGCCCGGACCGTCCCCAGAGCGGCCACCACGAGCCTCCCGCCCGCCGCCACCAACGTGGAACCGGCGGGTGGTCTGGAGACGACCAGGGCCACCCGACCGGTCGCGCCGGGGGTCCAGCTGACCTCCTTCGACCGGTACGACGCTGAGGGCTGGCTGCGTGCCGACGCCCTCACCACCGACCTCACCGGAGGGGCGACCGTCGACTACGTCAACTCCGGGGCGGTCAGCCAGGCTGCGCCGTTGCGGGGTGCGGTGGACGGCGCCCGTGCGGTCGCCGCGGTCAACGGCGACTTCTTCGACATCAACAACTCCGGTGCCGCCCAGGGCGTCGGGATCCGCGACGGGGAGTTGATCCAGTCGGCGGTCAGCGGGCATCGCAACGCGGCAGCGGTCACTGCGGACGGGATCGGCCGGGTCATCGAGGTGAACTTCGACGGCACCGCCTCGCTGCCTACCGGTCCGGTGCCGCTGACCCAGTTCAACAACCTGGTGCAGGCCGACGGCATCGGCGCGTTCACCCAGCTGTGGGGGACGTACTCCCGGGAGCGTGCCGTGGAGGGCGCGGCCCGGGTCGTCGAGGTCACCGTGGCCGGCGGCCGGGTGACCGCGGTGGCCGGCGCGGCCGGCAGCGGGCCGATCGTGGCCGGAAGCACCGTGCTGCTGGGCCGCGACGCCGGCGCGGACGCGCTCGCCGGGCTCCGTACCGGTGACCCGGTCACGGTGGCCTGGCAGCCCAAGCCGTCCGACGGCAGCACGCTGCGCGCGGCGGTCGGCGGTGGCAACGTCCTGATCCGCGACGGCGTCGTGCAGGCCGTCGCCGATCCGGCACTGGCCCCGCGCACCGCGGTCGGGTTCACCGCCGACGGTCGGAAAATGATCATGTTGACGGTGGACGGCCGGCAGGGCGACAGCCGTGGCGTGACGCAGACCGAGATGGGCCGGATGATGGCCGAGCTGGGCGCTCACCACGCGCTCAACCTGGACGGTGGTGGCTCGTCCACGCTGCTGGCCCGGGAGCCCGGCGCGGCAGCCGTACAGGTGGAGAACAGCCCCTCCGACGGCACCGAACGAGCCGTGCCCAACGGCCTGGCCATCTACGCGCCGACCGGCAGCGGCCGACTCGCCGGCTACTGGGTGGAGACCGCCAGCGACCCCAGCACCGCCCCGGGTGTCTCGCCGGTGCGCGGCGGCCGGCCGGACCGCGTCTTCCCGGGGCTGACCCGTGTGCTCACCGCCGCCGGCTACGACGAGACGTACGGCCCGGCGGCCGGAGCGCCGACCTGGCGGGTGAGTTCCGCGCTGCGGGGCCGAATCGATCACGCCGGGGTGTTCCACGCCGGTTTACCCGGGGCCGCCACGGTGACGGCGTCTCGTGGTCGGGCCACCGGCTCGCTGAACCTCACCGTGCTCGGCCCGCTGGCCCGAATCGGCTCTACTGTGGAGCGCGTTGGTTTGACCGGCCGGGACGGCAACGCCCTGGTCGGCGTGGTCGGCTACGACGCCGAGGGCAACACCGCGCCGATCGAGCCCGCCGACCTGACCCTCGACTACGACCGGAACCTGCTGCGCATCACCCCCGACGCACACGGCAACCTCACCGTCACCGCCCTGCGGGACACCGGGTCGGCTCTGATCACCGTCCGGGTCGGACGCTCCAGCACGGTCGTGCCGGTCACCGTCGGACTGACCGACGTGCCGGTGGCCGGCTTCGACGACGCCGCCTCCTGGCGGTTCAGTCAGGCCCGGGCCAGCGGATCAGTCGCGCCCGCGCCGGGCCACACCGGCGGCGGGCTGCGGATGTCGTACGACTTCAGCCAGTCCACCGGCACCCGCGCCGCGTACGCCGACCCGCCGGCCTGGATCGAGGTGCCCGGGCAGCCGCAGGCGTTCGGCATGTGGATCCACGGCAACGGCACCGGGGAGTGGCCCAGTCTGCACCTGCACGACGCCCAGGACACCCAGCACGTGCTGCGCGGCCCGCTGATCACCTGGACCGGCTGGCGGTACGTGGAGTTCGCGGTGCCGCCCGGGGTGCAGTACCCGGTGCGGGTACGCCGGTTCTACGTCGCCGAGACCAACGCCGCCGCGCAGTACAGCAGCGAGGTGGTCATCGACGACCTGGTGGCCAAGGTGCCGCCCCCGGTGGACGTGCCGGCGGTGGCGCCGCGTACCGACCGGGTGGTGATCCGCGACGGCACCGTGGACGGCGCACCCTGGCGGTTCGCGGTGCTCTCCGACGCCCAGTTCGTCGCCGCCGACCCGGACAGCGACCTGGTCGCCCAGGCCCGGCGGACGCTGCGCGAGGTGAAGGCGGCCAGGCCGGACCTCGTGGTGATCAACGGGGACTTCGTGGACACCGCTTATCCGGCCGACTTCGCGTTGGCCAAGCGGATCCTCGACGAGGAGTTGGGCGATGCCGTGCCCTGGTACTACGTGCCGGGCAACCACGAGATCATGGGCGCTCCGATCAGCAACTTCCAGGCGGTGTTCGGTGCCACGTCGCGGGTGTTCGACCACGCCGGTACCCGGTTCGTCACGCTGAACTCGTCCACCGGGACGCTGCGCGGGGGCGGCTTCGACCAGGTCCGGATGCTGCGCGACACACTGGATGCCGCAGCCGCCGACCCGCGCGTCGGCTCGGTCGTCGTCCTGGAGCACCACCCGGCGCGGGACCCCAGCCCGGCGCAGGCCAGCCAACTCGGTGATCGCAAGGAGGCGGGCTGGTGGAGCAGTGGCTGGCCGACTTCCAGCACCGCACCGGAAAGGGCGCGCTCTTCGTGGGTGGGCACGTCGGCACCTTCCACGCCGATCGGGTCGACGGGGTGCCATACGTGATCAACGGCAACTCGGGCAAGACGCCGTCCACGCCTGCGGACCGGGGCGGCTTCACGGGCTGGACCGAGTTCGGCGTCGACCCGGTCACCCCGGCCGAGGCCGACCGGGCCCGACGTGACCCGCTCGCCGAGGGGCCACGCTGGGTCGACGCGGAGGTCCACGCGCACGTGGACCAGCTCACGCTGACCGCCCCGGCCAGCGTCGCGGTCGGCGTACCGGCGCGGGTCACCGCCACGCTGACCCAGCCCGGCGGGCGTACCGTCCCGGTGGCCGCGCCGGTCAGCGCGGACTGGTCCGGCTCGGCGACCGTGCACATCGGCCCGGTGGCCGGGGTACGCCCGTGGCACACCGCACACTTCGACCCCGCCACCGGCACGCTGACCGCGCTGCGCCCCGGCGCCCCCATCCGCCTCACCGTCACCGTCAACAACGTCCTCGCCGAGGCCACCGTGAAGATCACCGCCCGCTGAGTGCAAGGAAGGGTCCCTTCCTATACAAAAAACGATAGGAAGGGACCCTTCCTTGCACTCAACCGCACTGCGCTGCGCACCGTTCAGAAGTTGCCGTCGGCTACCTGGAAGACGGTGAGGCCGAGCGACCGCCACATCTGGACCACCTGGACCCGGTCGTCGAAGACACCGACCACCCGGTAGCGGTCCCGGATCTCCCGGTCGTAGATCTCCCGCTTGACGATCGAGTCCTTGCGGGCGTCACCCTGGGCCCGTAGGTGCAGGCCGAGGTACGGGACCCGGACGTGCCGGGCGAGCCACGCCTCGGTGGCGGCCCGAGCCGAGGTGTCCCGCCCGGAGCAGAAGACCACTCCGTACCCGGCGTCGTGCATCGCCCGGACCGCCGCGATCACCGCCGGGTTCGGCTGGTCGGTGCCCACCCGGGTCATGTCGTACGGGCTGCGTGCGACGGCCAGCGCGACGGTGCCGTCGATGTCCACCAGGACGATCTCCGGTGGCTCGGTCGACGGCGGATGCACGGTGCCGGGCCGTCCGGTGCGGGCCTGCGGCACCGGCAACGGCAGTGTCCGGTTCGCGAGGTAACGCTCGTGCAGTCGGGTGATGGCGTCCGCGCCCACCTGTTCGTCCGTCGGGCGAGCAGCGTCGCGGCGCAGGCACTCGGTCAGCGGCACGTCGGTGAAGTCGTGCACCTCGAACTCGGCGCCGTGCCGGGCGGCCAACTCGGCCCAGTCCCGCAGTGTCCGCGATGGCAGGTTGGTGTCGTCCACGCAGACGTCCACCCGCGCCCGCAGCAGCGCCTCGACCTGGGCTCGCTGCGCCGTGGTCACCTGCACCTCGGCCCACTGGGTCAGTAGTCGCTCGCCGTGCAGCATCCGGCGCAGATCGTCCCGGTTGACCCGCGCCACGGACGGTTGGAGGGTCCGGGCGAAGGTGGTCTTGCCCGAGGCCGGCAGGCCCCGCGTGGCGATCAGGCGGGTCATCGGCGGATCTCCGCCACCAGCGTGGAAGTACCCCGGGCGGGGCACCCGGCGGTGGCCGACGGGGTCGGCGAATGCCCGGTCGGGCGGCGGGAATGCGGACGGGAAGGCATGTGTTGACGATGCCGGACGAGGTGTGCGGCCCGATTATCGGGTCGGCTCAGGCCCATGGCACACTGGTCAATCGGCCACCGGTTCCGGTTCACGCCCGAGCCCGTCGTGCACGGCGCGACGGGCGGTGACGGCGACCCGGCGACCACCAACGAGAGGACCGAGGCGAGATGAAGGCAAACATCCACCCGGAGTACGTGACCACCGAGGTCAGCTGCTCCTGTGGCAACACGTTCACGACCCGCAGCACCGCCAAGGGCGGGGCGATCCACGTCGAGACCTGCAGCGCCTGCCACCCGTTCTACACCGGTAAGCAGCGCGTTCTCGACACCGCCGGCCGGGTCGCGAAGTTCCAGCAGAAGTACGCCAAGGTTCAGGCCAAGAAGGCCAAGTAACTCCTCGTTCGGCGCCCGCGTCCGGTTTCCTGCCGGAGGCGGGCGCCGTCCGCGTTCCGCCCCCGTTTCCACCCGGCGACCGGTCTCCCGACCGGCCCGGCCGGCGCCGCATCGTCGAAGGAGCATCCGCAGCATGAGCAGCGAGCGTCTGGCCGGGCTCCTCGACGAGTACGCGGAGCTGGAGAAGCGGTTGGCCGATCCGGCGATCCACGCCGACCAGGCCACCGCCCGACGGGTCGGCCGCCGGTACGCCGAGCTGGTGCCACTGCACAAGGCGGCCGGCGAGCTGGAGCAGGCGCGCGCCGACCTGACCGCGGCCCGCGAGCTGGCCGCCGAGGATCCCTCCTTCGCCGCCGAGGCGGAGTCGATCGGGGCGACCCTGCCGGCCCTGGAGGAGCGCCTCGCCGAGCTGCTCATCCCGCGTGACCCGCACGACGCCAAGGACGTGATCGTCGAGATCAAGGCCGGTGAGGGCGGCGAGGAGTCCGCGCTCTTCGCGGCCGACCTGCTGCGGATGTACTCCCGGTACGCCGAGCGGCGGGGCTGGCTCACCGAGGTGATCGACGCGCAGGATTCGGACCTCGGTGGGGTCAAGGACGTCTCGCTGTCGATCAAGACCAAGGGCGTGCCGGACGGCGGCAACGGCGTCTGGTCACGGCTCAAGTGGGAGGGCGGCGTGCACCGGGTGCAGCGCGTCCCGGTGACCGAGTCGCAGGGCCGGATCCACACCAGTGCCGCGGGGGTGCTGGTGCTGCCCGAGGCCGAGGACGTCGACGTCACCATCGACCAGAACGACCTGCGCATCGACGTGTTCCGCTCGTCCGGCCCGGGCGGTCAGTCGGTGAACACGACCGACTCGGCGGTGCGGATCACGCACCTGCCGACCGGCATCGTCGTCTCCTGCCAGAACGAGAAGTCCCAGTTGCAGAACCGGGAGCAGGCGATGCGGATCCTGCGGGCCCGGCTGCTCGCCGCCGCCCAGGAGCAGGCCGACGCCGCCGCGTCGGACGCCCGCAAGGCGCAGGTGCGTACGGTGGACCGCTCGGAGCGGATCCGCACCTACAACTTCCCGCAGAACCGGATCACCGACCACCGGATCGGCTACACCGCGTACAACCTGGACCTGGCGCTCGCTGGCGAGCTGGACGGGGTGCTGGACGCCCTGGCCGAGGCCGACCGCGCTGCCCGGCTGGCCGGTGACACCGAGCTGACCCGCCGCTGACCGCGGCGCAATCCGGGGGCGCCGGGCACCCGCCGCTGGCCGCGGCGAAATCCGGGGGCGCCGGGTGCCGCCGCTGGCCGCAGCGCCACCAGCCACCCGGCACCGGCCGGCGTTACGGCCAGCCGTCGTGTCGGAGGTCAGCTCGCGCGGGGGCGGGTCTTGGCGCGCAGCATCTCCCGGTCGGCCTCCTCGAACGCGACACTGAGCGCGTCGCGCAGCCCGCTGCCGCCGGAGACCTCGGCGAAGCCGATGCTCACGCCGACCGGGGTCTCCGGAACCAGCGACTCCCAGTCCTCGGCGCCGACGGCCGCCTCGATCCGGCGGGCCACCTCGACGGCCTCGGCCATGCCGGTGTCCGGAAGCACCACCACGAACTCGTCGCCGCCGTAGCGGGCCACGAAGTCACCCCGGCGCATCACCCGGTTGATCACCCCGGCGATGCGCTGGAGCACCAGGTCGCCGGAGTGGTGCCCGTGCCGGGTGTTGACCGCCTTGAACCCGTCCAGGTCGCAGACGCCGATCACCACCCGCTCGCCACGGGTCACCACGGCGGTGATGTACCGCTCCAGCCGCCGCCGGTTGGGCAGCCCGGTGAGCGGGTCGGTCAACGCCTCGCCCTCGAACCGCGCTGCCTCCCGGCGCATCTCCTCGTGGTCGATGCGGGCGGCGATGCCGTCGATGTAGACGTCGCGGAGCCGGTCGTTGCGCTGCGCGGCGAGCCGGAACGCCAGCCGGTCGGCCCGGTGCGCCGCCACGTGGTCACCGGCCCGGGCCAGCGCGATGCTGCGCAGCCGGGCCGACTCGGCCGCGCCGAGCGTCTCGGTGGACACCCGGATGGTGTCCAGTCGGGTGACCGCCTCGATGGGCCGCCCAGCGGCGACGGCCAGGCAGACCTGCCCGAGCTGACGCATGTCCCGGGCACGGGCGCTGTCCCCGCCGTTGCCGAGCAGCCGGGCCGGCTCGGCGTCCCCCTCCGAGTCCACCCGGTCGCCGAGCGCGGCCTGCCGGGCCGCCGCGTAGCCGTACGCGGCGAGGCTGCTCGGGCGCAGCCGGCCGGCCCGGCCGGCGCGCAGGAACCGGTTCAGGTCGGCGGCCACGTCCCGGAGCACCCGCAGGCAGCCGTCGCTGTCGCCGTTGTGGTCCAGTGCCACGGCGTTCCGCAGCCGGATGCCCGGTGCGGCGAAGGTCTCCTCCGGGATCCCGGCGGCCAGTCCGAGCTGCCGGGCACGCTCGATCGCGCCCAGGGCGTACCCGTGGAAGCTGAGGTAGCTGTAGGCCATCGCGAGGTCGTGCCAGCCCCAGGCGGTGTCCCGGTCCGGGTCCTCCACGGCACTGAGGGCCCGGGCGGCCTTCACGAGGTGGGTGACGCAGCGGTCCAACGCGCCCTGGTGGTGTGCGGCGAGCGCGGCCAGTGCGTTGAGGTGCCCGTGCAGATAGGGCTCGGCGAGGTCGCGCACCGCCGCCGAGGCCTCCTCGATGGCCCGGGTGAACTCCGCCGTCCGACCGAGATTGATCAGCGCGGAGAGGCGCTGCACCATGGCGTCCGCACGCGTCGTCGGGTCGGTCGCGCTGTGGATCACCCGCTCCAGCAGGGCGTACGCCTCCGCGGAGCGACTGGCCTCCTGCAATGCCCGGGCGCGCGTAAGCGCATCAACCTGGTCATCGACCCGGTCGAGCCAGCCCACCCGCGACCTCCAGTCGTGTGCGCCGCGAGGCACCCGTTCGTGGTGTCGCCCGCGACGCTTCATGATTATGGCGTGACCACTCTGCCGCAACACCCCCCCGAAGGGACAGGGCCACTCCGACCGTCCGCCGCGGTGGCCCGAGCGGCCCGCAGGCTCGACGCCGCCGGGGTGGGTCCGGCGCGCGCGGAGGCGGAGTTGTTGGCGGCGTACGTGCTGGGGGTGCCCCGGGGGCGGCTGGTGCTCGCCGACGACCTGACCGGCGACGAGGTGGCGCGGCTCGACGAGTTGGTGCGCCGGCGCGTGGCCCGGGAGCCGTTGCAGCACCTGACCGGTCGTGCCGGCTTCCGGCACCTGGATCTGGCGGTCGGTCCG
The DNA here is from genome assembly GCF_042658605.1 of Micromonospora vulcania. Taxonomy (NCBI): domain Bacteria; kingdom Bacillati; phylum Actinomycetota; class Actinomycetes; order Micromonosporales; family Micromonosporaceae; genus Micromonospora; species Micromonospora vulcania. The sequence continues at coordinate 30,993 of NZ_JBHSQS010000018.1, forward strand.
GGCGTCTTCGTGCCCCGGCCGGAGACCGAGCTGCTGGCCGGCTGGGGCGTCGAGCAGGGTCGGGGCCGACCCGAGCCGGTGGTGGTGGACCTGTGCAGCGGCTCCGGCGCGATCGCGCTGGCGGTGGCCCAGGAGCTGCCCGGGGCGCGGGTGGTGGCGGTGGAGCGGTCCCCGGCGGCGCTGGGCTGGCTGCGCCGCAACGCGGCGGAACGGGCCGCGGCGGGGGATCGCCCGATCGAGGTCGTCGAGGCGGACGTCACCGCGCCGGACCTGCTGGCCGAGCTGGTCGGCGGGGTGGATGTGCTGCTCTGCAACCCGCCGTACGTGCCGGTGGACGTGGCGGTCCCGCCGGAGGTGGCCGGGTACGACCCGGCCGAGGCGGTCTTCGGCGGGGCCGACGGCCTGGCGGTGATCCGGCCACTGGTCACCCGGGCGGCGGCGCTGCTGCGCCCGGGCGGTGTGTTCGGTGTCGAGCACGACGACACCCACGGTGCGGCGGTGCCCGGGCTGCTCGCCGCGGACGGCCGGTTCACCGCCGTCACGGCCCATCCGGACCTCACCGGCCGGCCCCGGTACGCCACCGCGTCCCGACGGGCGGACGGCCAGCACGCCTCGGCCGCGGCGGCGTGGCAGACTGACTCCTCGTGATGCTCTACGACTGCCGCTCGCCCGCCGACCGGGACCGCGGCATCGCCGCGGCCATCGAGGCCGTCAAGAACGGCGAGTTGGTCGTCCTGCCGACCGACACCGTTTACGGCATCGGCGCGGACGCGTTCACCCCGTACGCGGTCAAGGCACTGCTGGACGCCAAGGGCCGGACCCGCCAGATGCCGCCGCCGGTGTTGATCGGCTCCCGGCACACCCTGGACGGGTTGGTCTTCTCGCTGCCCACCGAGGCGCGGGATCTGGTCGAGGCGTTCTGGCCCGGTGCGCTGACCATCGTGGTCGAGCACTCCCCGAGTTTGCAGTGGGATCTCGGCGACAAGTCGGGCACGGTGGCGGTGCGGATGCCGCTGCACCCGGTTGCGCTGGAGGTGCTGCGGGAGACCGGCCCGATGGCGGTGTCGTCGGCCAACAAGACCGGCCAGCCCGCCGCGGTGACCGCCGAGGAGGCGCGCGACCAGCTCAGCTACTCGGTGCGCGCGTACCTGGAGGCCGGTCCCTGCCCGGACCCGGTGCCCAGCACGATCGTGGATCTGACCGGCGAGGTGCCGCGGCTGCTGCGGGCCGGCGCGATCCCGCTGGAGAAGCTGCGCGACGTGGTGCCGGATCTCGTCGACGGCCAGGGGGTCTGAGTGCCCCCGTTCACCGTCCTGCACGTGTGTATGGGCAACATCTGCCGCTCGCCGATGGCCGAGCGGCTGCTGGCCCTCGCGGTGCGGGAGCGGTTGGCCCGGCGCGAGCAGGACCCGGCGCGGGCCGAGGAGCTGGTGCACAGCCACAGCGCGGGCACCGGCGGTTGGCACGCCGGCGAGGAGATGAACCCGCCGGCGGCCCGGCAGGTCACGACCCGGGGCGGCGACGTTGAGGGGTTCGCCGCGCGCAAGCTGCGCTCGGACCACATCGACGCCGCGGACCTGGTCCTCACTGCGACAGCCGACCAGCAGGAGTACGTGGTGGCGCTGCGTCCGGACGCGGCGGCCCGCACCTTCGTGCTGGGCGAGTTCGGCCGGCTGCTGGCCGTGGTGGACGCCGCCGCGCTGCCGCCGGCGGAGGCGACCCCGGATGCGACGTACGCCCGGGGGGTGGCCCTGGTGGCGGCGGCCCATGACGCCCGGCTCGGTGCGTCGGCGCTGCCCACCGACGATCTGGACGACCCGTGGGGTCGCGGCGACCAGTGCTTCAGCCGGGTGGCCGACGAGATTGAGGAGACGGTCCACCCGTTGGCCACCGCGCTGCTGCCCTGAGCGGCGTGCGAGTTTCCTCCGGGTTTGGGGAAAACCTGGGGCGAAAGGGGCGTTCCGGGTCATTCTGAACGGGTCCTAGCGTGACCGGCTCCTGCGGGGAGAGCTGATGATCCGGGCCCAACTCGACAAACTGCTGACCGTGGTGATCGCCGGGGTGCTGGCCGGTCTGGTGCTGGCGGTGGCTGCGCTGCCCGCGGCCCTGGTCTTCGGAATCGGCTTCAGCGCCCTGTCCACGCCCTACTCGGAGCTGCCGAACACGCTGCTCACGCCGCCCACCGCCCAGCGTTCCAACCTCTACGCCAACGACGGCACCACCCTGATCACGTCCTTCTATCAGGAAGACCGGGTGGACGTGCCGCTGCACGAGGTGGCCCCGGTGATGCGCCAGGCCATCGTGGCCGCCGAGGACGTCCGGTTCTACCAACACAGCGGGGTGGACCTGCGGGGCGTGGTGCGGGCCTTCACGGTGAACAAGCGCGACGGCCAGACCCGGCAGGGCGCCTCCACGCTGACCATGCAGTACGTCCGCAACGTGCTCAGCAGCGACCCCCGGCTGACCGAGCGACAGCGGCAGGCCGCCACCGAGGTCACCACCGCCCGCAAGATCCAGGAGATGCGGTACGCGCTGGCGCTGGAGCGGGAGCTGGACAAGGAGGAGATCCTCACCCGCTACCTCAACATCGCCTACTTCGGCGCCGGGGCGTACGGCATCGCGGCGGCCAGCAAGAGGTATTTTTCGCGTACCCCGGCCGAACTGACGCTGGCCCAGGCCGCGCTGCTGGCCGGCCTGGTCCGGTCGCCGGACAGCGACGACCCGATCAACGGCGACGCCGACAGCGCCCTGCGCCGACGGACGTACGTGCTGGAGCAGCTGGTGGAGTCGGACCAGGTGCCGGCCGACGTGGCGGCGGCGGCCCAGGCCGAGCCGCTGGAGTTGCAGCCCGACGAGACCCCGAACGACTGCACGGCGGTGCCCGACGGGCACAACGACTGGGGCTTCTTCTGCGACTGGTTCACCCGGTGGTGGAGTAGCCAGTCGGCGTTCGGGTCGACGGCCGACGAGCGGCAGCGCACGCTGCGCCGCGGCGGCTTCTCCATCGTCTCCTCGCTGGATCCGGGGGTGCAGCGGGCCACCAACGAGCAGGTGCTAAGGATCTACCGGCCGACCGAGGCCCGGGCCGTGCCGACCGCGGTGGTGCAGCCCGGCACCGGTCGGGTGCTGGCGATGGCGGTGAACCGCACCTACGGGGTGGCGGACAACCCGGTCGGGCAGAAGAACTACCCGAACACGGTGAACCAGCTGGTCGCCGGCGGAGGCGCGATCGACGGGTATCAGGCCGGGTCGACGTTCAAGCTCTTCGCCATGCTGGCCGCGTTGGAGTCCGGCCTGCCGCTGTCGACCGACTTCGTCGCGCCGACCCAGTTGGTCACCCGCTTCCCGGTGTCCGGGCAGGCGAGCTGTGACGGTCGCTGGTGCCCGGCGAACGCCAGCCCCTCGTCGATGGACGGGCCGCGCACCATGTGGACCGCGTTCGGTCGCTCGGTGAACACCTACTTCGCCTGGCTCACCGAGCGGGTCGGTGCCGACCGGGTGGTGGAGATGGCCGAGCGGCTCGGCATCGTGCTGCGCGCCGACTCGGACGCCCGGCTGGCCCGCGACGGTGCGAAGGACTGGGGTCCGTTCACCCTGGGCGTGGCCGCGACCACCCCGCTCGACCTGGCCTCGGCGTACGCCACGGTGGCGGCCGAGGGGACCTGGTGCGCGCCGCTGCCGGTGGTCTCGATCAGCGACTCGGCGGGCCGGCCGGTCGACGCCGCCAAGCCGTACTGTCGGCAGGTGCTCGACACCGACGTGGCGCGGGCGGCCGCCGACGCGGCCCGTTGCCCGGTCGGCGACCAGTCGATGTACGGGCGCTGTGACGGGGCCACCGCACCCGGCCTGCGAGCCAAGCTCGGTCGACCGGTGGCCGGCAAGACCGGCAGCTCGGAGCGGTACGAGACGGAGACGGTGGTGGCGTTCACCCCGCAGCTGGCGGTCGCCTCGATGGCGGCGAACCCGGACGACCCGCGGGACGCGGTCGGGCAGGCGGTGCAGGCCCGGATGGTGGGCGCGGTCGGCGAGGTGCTCACCGCCGCCCTGCGGGATCAGCCGGTGCAGGACTTCGTTCCGCCGAGTGAGCGAGCCGCCTACCAGGTCACCGGGGCCCGCACCGGCAACTGACCCGGCTCAGTGGGTCTGTTCGGCGTTGCGGGCGATGTTGCGGGCCATGCCGCCGAAGACCACGGCGTGGAACGGCGCCACCGAACCCCAGTAGGCGTGCCCGAACAGCCCGCGGGGCAGGAAGACCGCGCGTTGCTGGTACCGGCTGCGTCCGTCGTCGGTCGGTACGGCCCGCATCTCCAGCCAGGCCCGGCCGGGCAGCCGCATCTCGGCGCGCAGCCGCAGCAACTCGCCCGGGACGATCTCCTCCACCCGCCAGAAGTCCAGCGCCTCACCGACCTGGAGGTGGTGCGGGTCACGCCGGCCGCGGCGCAGCCCCACCCCGCCGACCAGGCGGTCCAACCAGCCACGGATCGACCAGGCGAGCGGGAAGGAGTACCAGCCGTGCTCGCCGCCGACGCCCTCGATGATCCGCCAGAGCGCCGCCGGGGAGGCGTCGACCGCTCGCTCGCGGATGTCGGTGTAGGCGGTGCCGCCGGACCAGTCCGGGTCGGTGGGCAGCGGTTCGGCGGGCGCGTACGGGCCGCTCGCGTTCGACCAGCGGGTCTCCACCTGGGCGTCGCGCACCTTGGCCAGTGCCAGCGCCACGGCCGGCTCGAAGCCGGTCAGCCCGTCGGGCGGGTCGGGCACGTACCGGGCGATGTCGTGCTCGTGTGCGATCGCCTCCTGGATCAGGCTCTCCACCAGCGGGCGGGCGATGGCGTTCGGCACCGGGGTGATCAGGCCGATCCAGTGCGAGGAGAGCGACGGGGTGAGCGGGCGGACCGGCACGATGATCCGTCGGCGCAGGCCGGCCACCTGGGCGTAGCGCTGCATCATCGCCCGGAAGGTGAGCACGTCCGGCCCGCCGATGTCGAAGGCCCGGTTGACCTCGGGCGGCAGCGCGGTGCAGCCGGCCAGGTAGCGCAGCACGTCGCGGACCGCGATCGGCTGGATCCGGTTGTTGATCCAGCGCGGCGTGATCATGGCGGGCAGCCGTTCGGTCAGGTAGCGCAGCATCTCGAACGACGCCGAGCCGGAACCGATGATCACCGCGGCCCGGAGCACCGCCGTGGGCACCCCGCTGCCGAGCAGGATCCGACCCACCTCGGCCCGGGACCGCAGGTGCGGGGAGGGGACCTCCTCGGTCGTGGGCTCCGGCCCGCCCAGGTAGATGATCCGGCGTACGCCGGCCGCCCGGGCCGCCGCGGCGAAGTTGGTCGCCGCCGTCCGGTCCGCCGCCTCGAAGTCGGCCCGGCCCAGCGAGTGCACCAGGAAGTACGCGACGTCCACGTCGGCGAACGCGGTCGGCAGCGTCTCCGGCCGACTCAGGTCGCCCTGGACGATCTCGGCCGCCGACGCCCAGGGCACGTCCCGCAGCCGACCGGCCGAACGGGCCAGACAGCGCACGGTGTGCCCGTCGGCGAGCAGGAGCGGCGTCAGCCGCCCGCCGATGTAACCCGTGGCTCCGGTGACGAGGCATCTCACGGCTTCCAGTCTGCGGCCCCCTAGACTCGTTCGCTGTGGACACCGAGACGAGCACCTTCTGGGGGCCGGATTTCGCCCAGCTCAGGGCCACCGACCCGGAGATCGCCGGGGTCGTGCTCGGCGAGCTGGACCGGTTGCGGGGCGGCCTCCAGCTGATCGCCAGCGAGAACCTGACCTCCCCGGCCGTGCTGGCCGCGCTCGGCTCGACGCTGACCAACAAGTACGCCGAGGGCTACCCCGGGCGGCGCTACTACGGTGGCTGCGCCGAGGTGGACCGGGCCGAGGAGATCGCCATCGCCCGCGCGAAGGAGCTCTTCGCCGCCGAGCACGCCAACCTCCAGCCGCACTCGGGGGCGAGCGCCAACCTGGCCGCGTACGCCGCGCTGGTGCAGCCGGGGGACACGGTGCTGGCGATGGACCTGCCGCACGGCGGGCACCTGACCCACGGCAGTCGGGTGAACTTCTCCGGCAAGTGGTTCAACACGATCGGGTACACGGTCCGGCGGGACACCGAGCTGATCGACTACGACGAGGTGCGGGACCTGGCCCGGGCACATCGGCCCAAGATGATCATCTGTGGCGCCACCGCGTACCCCCGGCTGATCGACTTCGCCCGGTTCCGGGAGATCGCCGACGAGGTCGGTGCGTACCTGATGGTCGACGCGGCGCACTTCATCGGCCTGGTCGCCGGCCGGGCGATCCCGTCCCCGGTGCCGTACGCCGACGTCGTCTGCGCCACCACCCACAAGGTGCTGCGTGGCCCGCGCGGTGGCATGATCCTCTGCCGTGAGTCGTTGGCCCAGCGGATCGACAAGGCGGTCTTCCCGTTCACCCAGGGCGGCCCGCTGATGCACGCGATCGCGGCCAAGGCGGTGGCGCTGCACGAGGCCGCCCAGCCGGACTTCCAGACGTACGCCGGCCAGGTGGTCCGCAATTCCCAAGCGCTCGCGGCCGGGCTGGCCGCCGAGGGCATGCGCCCGGTGTCCGGCGGCACCGACACCCACCTCGCCCTGATCGACCTGGGCGAGCTGGGAGTGACCGGCGCCGAGGCCGAGAGGCGGTGCGACGCCGTGTCGATCACCCTGAACAAGAACGCCATCCCGTACGACCCGCAACCCCCGGCGGTCGCCTCCGGTATCCGGGTGGGTACGCCCAGCGTCACCACCCAGGGCATGCGGGAGGGCGAGCTGCGGCAGGTGGCCACCCTGATCGCCCGTGCGGTACGCGCCGATCCCGGCGCCCCGGGCGGCGCCGACCAGCTGACCCGGATCGGTGCCGAGGTGGCCGAACTGGTCGCCGAGTTCCCGGCGTACCCCCGTGGCTGAGCCCGGCGTGGTCGCGGCCGACACCGACCGGCGCTGGCGGTTGCGGCACCTGCCGCTGTTGTTGATCGCCTCGCTGGCGCTGGCGGCGCTCGCCGCGGTGGTCGGCGGGGTGACCGGCGGCACGACGGCCGCGCTCGGGGCGGCGGCGGGCGTCGGCGTCACGGTGCTCAGCTACACGCTCACCACGGTGGTGCTGGCCTGGGCCGACCAGATCAACCCGCAGCTGCTGCTCCCGCTCGGGTTGGGCCTGTACGCGCTGAAGTTCACCCTGTTGGGTGTCGTCATGGTGGCGGTGGCCTCGACCGGCTGGGCCGGGTTGGTGCCGCTCTGCCTCGGCATCGTCGCCGGGGTGGCAGTGTGGACGGCGGTGCACATCTGGTGGCTGACCAGGGTGCACGCCCGTCGCCCGCACGGCTGACCTGGCGATCGGCTGGTCGTCCCACCCTGCGGACGCGCCGTAACGTGTCGGCCACCGGTCATTCTCTCAGGGGCGGAAGGGGAGTAGCGTGCCCACAGACGACGGCGCCCCCGAGATGCCCACACAACGACGGTTGTGCGGGGGGTGAGGCACAGCCTCGTCTTCCCGGCTGATATCGTTCGCCCCGTCATGGCTGGTGACCAAACCCCCCGTCCCGCCGGCGAACCGGACGACTATCCGTCCGGCGCCGGTCAGGGTTGGACCGCGCTCAGCTACCTCATCGGAGGCATGCTCGTGTGGGGTTTCATCGGCTGGCTGGTTGACCAGTGGCTCGACACCGGCGGCGTCGCCACCGGGATCGGCGTCGTGCTCGGCATGGCCGGAGGAATCATCCTCGTCGTCCGCCGACTCGGCACGCCTACTTAGGAAGGGACGCGGTGTTCGGACAGGCGAACGTTCTGGCAGCGGGCCAGGCGGCATTCCCACCCAGTGTGGACGACTTCTACCTGCCCAGCATCCTGCCCTGGGGTGCGCACGAATCGTACTGGTTCACCAAGATCACGGCGATGGTCTGGGTGGCGGTCGGCGTCCTGATCATCTTCTTCCTGGTGAGCTACCGGAACCCGAAGCTGGTGCCGACCAAGAAGCAGTGGTTCGCCGAGTCGATCTACGGCTTCGTGCGGAACAACATCGCGGTCGACATGATCGGCCACGCGGGCGTGCGGTTCGCGCCCTATTTCACGACGCTGTTCTGCTTCGTGCTGTTGACGAACGCGTTCGCGATCATCCCGTTCTTCCAGATCTCGCCGAACTCGCACATCGCCTTCCCAGCGTTCCTCGCGCTGATCAGCTACGTGCTGTTCAACTACATCGGGATCAAGAAGCACGGCTTCGTCAAGTACTTCAAGAACTCTCTGGTTCCGCCGGCGCCCTGGTTCATCCTGCCGCTGCTGATCCCGATCGAGCTCTTCTCGACCTTCATCGTCCGGCCGTTCTCGCTCGCGGTTCGTCTCTTCGCGAACATGTTCGCCGGTCACATGCTCCTGCTGGTCTTCACGCTCGGCGGCTTCGCGATGCTGAGCGCCAACGCCTGGCTGGCGCCGGTCTCGGTGATCTCCTGGGTGATGACCATCGCGCTCACCTTCCTCGAGTTCCTGGTGATCGTCCTGCAGGCGTACGTCTTCACCGTCCTGACCGCCAGTTACGTGCAGGGCGCGCTCGCCGAAGAGCACTGATCCACCGCACCAACCGTTGTCGTCCCGCGTGAGAGTCACGCGTGATAACCAGGAGGAACCACACCAATGGACGCTAGCGTTCTCGCCGCGGTAGAGGGCAGCACCGCCGCCATCGGCTACGGCCTCGCGGCCATCGGCCCGGGTATCGGCGTCGGCCTGGTCTTCGCCGCCTACATCCAGTCGACCGCCCGCCAGCCGGAGTCGTCCCGGATGACCCTGCCGTACGTCTGGATCGGCTTCGCCGTCATCGAGGCACTCGCGCTGCTGGGCATCGCCTTCGGCTTCATCTGGCAGGGTCAGCTCTAATCCCGCCCCTCGACCGGGAGGTCACCATGTACTTCTACGCCGCTGAGGGTGGTGAGTCGACCCACAACCCGATCATCCCGCTCTGGCAGGAGATCGTGGTCGGTGGCGTCGCCTTCATCGTGCTCTGCTTCGTGCTGATGAAGTTCGTCTTCCCCCGCATGGAGCAGACGTTCCAGGCTCGGGTCGACGCGATCGAGGGCGGCATCAAGCGCGCCGAGGCCGCCCAGGCCGAGGCCAACCAGCTGCTCGAGCAGTACCGTGCCCAGCTCGCCGAGGCCCGGACCGACGCCGCCAAGATCCGTGACGACGCCCGGGCCGACGCCGAGGGGATCCGGCAGGACATCCTCGCCAAGGCGCGGGAGGAATCCGACCGGATCATCCAGGCCGGCAAGGACGCGCTCGCCGGTGAGCGGGCCACCATCGTGCGCGAGCTTCGCGCCGAGGTCGGCACGATCGCGGTGGACCTGGCCAGCAAGATCGTCGGTGAGTCGCTGACCGACGAGGCGCGGCGTAAGGGCACCGTCGACCGCTTCCTGAGCGGTCTCGAGAGCACGGGGGCCCGCTGATGCAGGCCGCCAGCCGGGAGTCGTACAAGGTCGCGGCCGAGCGCCTCGACGCGTACGCCCGCGGCGCGGAGCCGTCGGCGGTGGCCTCCACCCCCGACGCCATCCTCTCCGTCGCCACCCTGCTGCGGCGCGAGCCGCGGCTGCGCCGGGCGCTCTCCGAGCCGGCCCGTTCCGGCGAGGACCGCGGTGCCCTGCTCGGCGACATGCTGGGTGGCCGGATCGGCGCCGACGCGCTCGACCTGCTCGTGGCGCTGGTCTCCGGCCGTTGGTCGGCACCGTCGGAGTTGCTCGACGGCGCCGAGCGCCTCGGCGTGGAGGCGCTGCTGGCCAGCGCCGACAAGGCCGGCGACCTCGGCGAGGTCGAGGACGAGCTGTTCCGCTTCGGTCAGGTCGTCTCGGGTCAGTCGGCACTGAGCAACACGCTGGCCGACCCGGTCGCCCCGGTCGAGCAGCGGGCCACCCTGGCCCGCGAGCTGCTCGCCGACAAGGCTCGTCCGGTCACCGTCCGCCTCGTCGAGGTGGCGCTCGGCGGGTTCGGGGGTCGCTCCTTCACGGGCGCGCTCACCCGGCTGGTCGAGCTCGCCGCCGACCGACGCGACCGGCAGGTGGCGTACGTGACCGTCGCGGCCCCGTTGAGTGACGAGGACGAGCGCCGGCTGGGTGCGAGCCTCGGCGCGATATACGGTCGGGAGGTCTCCGTCAAGCAGACGGTGAACCCCGACGTCCTGGGTGGCGTGAGCGTTCGGGTCGGCTCCGACCTGTACGACGGCACCATCCTGCGCCGCCTCAACGAGACCCGCAACGCGCTCGCGAAGCGCTGACCGGCTCCGCCGCTCAGCGTTGGGGCGGCTCCGCCGCCGCAGCGCCCGGAATGACAGACGCCATTCGGACCGGTCGGTACTAGGTATCCCGGGCCCCTGAATTTTAAGGAAGCAGAGGATGGCCGAGCTGACCATCTCGACGGAGGAGATCCGCGGCGCCCTGGAGCGCTACGTCTCCTCCTACTCGTCCGACGTCTCCCGCGAGGAGGTCGGCACCGTCGCCGACACCGGCGACGGCATCGCCCACGTCGAGGGCCTGCCCTCGACCATGACCAACGAGCTCCTGGAGTTCGAGGACGGCACGCTCGGCGTGGCGCTGAACCTCGACGTCCGGGAGATCGGTGTCGTCGTTCTCGGTGACTCCGCCAAGCTGGAGGAGGGGCAGCGCGTCAAGCGCACCGAGCGGGTCCTGTCCGTTCCGGTCGGCGACGCCTTCCTCGGCCGCGTGGTCGACGCGCTCGGCCAGCCGATCGACGGCCTCGGCGACATCGCCAACGAGGGCTTCCGCGAGCTGGAGCTGCAGGCGCCGAACGTGATGTCCCGGCAGTCGGTCTTCGAGCCGCTGCAGACCGGCATCAAGGCGATCGACGCCATGACCCCGATCGGTCGGGGCCAGCGGCAGCTGATCATCGGCGACCGGAAGACCGGCAAGACCACGGTCGCCCTGGACGCGATCCTCAACCAGCGGGACAACTGGCGCACCGGCGACCCGAAGAAGCAGGTTCGCTGCATCTACGTCGCCATCGGCCAGAAGGCCTCCACGATCGCCTCGATCAAGGGCCAGCTGGAAGAGGCCGGCGCGATGGAATACACGACCATCGTGGCCTCCCCGGCGTCCGACCCGGCCGGCTTCAAGTACCTCGCCCCGTACACCGGCTCGTCCATCGGGCAGCACTGGATGTACGGCGGCAAGCACGTCCTGATCGTCTTCGACGACCTGAGCAAGCAGGCCGAGGCGTACCGGGCCGTGTCGCTGCTGCTGCGTCGCCCGCCGGGCCGTGAGGCGTACCCGGGTGACGTCTTCTACCTGCACTCCCGCCTGCTGGAGCGCTGCGCGAAGCTCTCCGACGAGCTGGGTGGCGGCTCGATGACCGGTCTGCCGATCATCGAGACGAAGGCCAACGACATCTCGGCCTTCATCCCGACCAACGTCATCTCGATCACCGACGGCCAGATCTTCCTGGAGACCGACCTGTTCAACCAGGGCGTTCGCCCGGCGATCAACGTCGGCACCTCGGTCTCCCGGGTCGGTGGCGCCGCCCAGGTGAAGCCGATGCGTAAGGTCGCCGGTTCGCTGCGGCTCAACCTGGCCCAGTACCGCGAGCTGGAGGCGTTCGCCGCCTTCGCCTCCGACCTGGACCGGGCCTCGCGCGCCCAGCTCGACCGCGGTGTCCGGCTGGTCGAGCTGCTCAAGCAGCCGAACTACTCGCCGTTCCCGGTCGAGCAGGAGGTCGTCTCCGTCTGGGCCGGCGTCGAGGGCAAGCTGGACGACATCCCGGTGGGTGAGGTCCGGCGCTTCGAGGCCGAGTTCCTCCAGTACCTGCGGCACAAGCACCAGGGTGTGCTGGCCGGTATCGCCGACAACCAGTGGGGCGACGACATCGTCGGTTCCCTGGACGCCGCGATCACCGAGTTCAAGCAGGTCTTCCTCGGCAAGGCGGACGAGCGTCGGGTCAACGACGCGCCGGCCGCGCCGCTCGAGGGCGACGAGAACCGCGAGACGGTGACCCGCTTCCGCGACGGCACGACCGACCGCCCGGCCGAGAGCTGATCTGATGGCGGCCCAGGTACGCGTTCTTCGTCAACGGATCCGCTCGGCGAAGTCGATGAAGAAGATCACCAAGGCGATGGAGCTCGTGGCGACGAGCCGGATCGCCAAGGCTCAGGCCCGGGTGCAGGCGTCCCTGCCGTACGCCCAGGCCATCACCGGTGTGCTCACGGCGCTGGCGTCCAACGCGCGGATCGACCACCCGCTGCTCACCCCGCGCGAGCGGGTGCGGCGGGTGGGCGTCCTGCTGGTCACCAGCGACCGTGGCCTGGCCGGTGGCTACAGCTCCAACGCGATCAGGACGGCGGAGTCGCTGATCGCGCGGCTCCGGGCGGACGGCAAGGAGCCGGTGCTCTACGTCATCGGGCGTAAGGGCGTCGGGTTCTACCGGTTCCGCGATCGGCCGATCGAGGCGAACTGGACCGGGTTCAGCGAGCAGCCGTCGTTCGACGACGCCCGCACGGTGGGTGAGACGCTGATCAAGGCGTTCACTGCCGGTGCGGACGACGCCGACGGCGGTGCCGGGGCGGACGGCGTGCACGGCGTCGACGAGCTGCACATCGTCTACACCGAGTTCCACTCGCTGATGACGCAGACTCCGGTCGCCAAGATCATCGGTCCGATGCAGGTCGAGGACCGGCCGCGCTCCGAGGGGCTGCTGCCGGCGTACGAGTTCGAGCCGGAGGCGGAGGCGCTGCTCGACGCGCTCCTGCCGAGGTACATCAACACGCGGATCTACGCGGCGTTGATCGAGTCGGCGGCGAGTGAGTCGGCGGCGCGGCGGCGGGCGATGAAGAGCGCCACCGACAACGCCGAAGAGATGATCGACAAGTACACGCGTGAGATGAACTCGGCCCGACAGGCCGGGATCACCCAGGAGATCAGCGAGATCGTCGGCGGCGCCAACGCGCTGGCCGCGTCGGGAAGTGAAGTGTGATGACTGCACCAGTAGAGACCAAGACGGCCACGGGTCGCGTGGTCCGGGTCATCGGCCCGGTCGTCGACGCCGAGTTCCCGCGCGACGCCATGCCGGCCCTGTTCAACGCGCTGAACGTCAACGTGAACCTGTCCGGCGGTGAGAAGACGCTGACCCTGGAGGTCGCCCAGCACCTGGGTGACAACCTGGTCCGCGCCATCTCGATGCAGCCGACGGACGGCCTGGTCCGCGGCGCGGAGGTACGTGACCTCGGCGAGCCGATCACCGTACCGGTGGGCGACGCGGTCAAGGGTCACGTGTTCAACGCGATCGGCGAGTGCCTCAACCTCACCGAGGGCGAGACCATCCAGGCCGACGACCGGTGGGGCATCCACCGCAAGGCCCCGGCCTTCGCCGACCTGGAGCCGAAGACCGAGATGCTGGAGACCGGCATCAAGGTCATCGACCTGCTCGCCCCGTACGTCAAGGGCGGCAAGATCGGCCTGTTCGGCGGCGCGGGCGTGGGCAAGACGGTGCTCATCCAGGAGATGATCACCCGTGTTGCCCGCAACTTCGGTGGTACCTCGGTCTTCGCCGGCGTGGGTGAGCGCACCCGTGAGGGCAACGACCTCATCGCCGAGATGACCGAGTCCGGCGTCATCGACAAGACCGCGCTGGTCTACGGCCAGATGGACGAGCCGCCGGGCACCCGTCTGCGGGTGGCGCTCTCCGCGCTGACCATGGCGGAGTACTTCCGCGACGTGAAGAAGCAGGAGGTGCTGCTCTTCATCGACAACATCTTCCGCTTCACCCAGGCCGGTTCGGAGGTCTCCACCCTGCTCGGCCGTATGCCGAGCGCGGTTGGTTACCAGCCGACCCTGGCCGACGAGATGGGCGAGCTCCAGGAGCGGATCACCTCCGTCCGGGGCCAGGCCATCACCTCCATGCAGGCGATCTACGTGCCGGCGGACGACTACACCGACCCCGCTCCGGCCACCACGTTCGCCCACCTGGACGCGACCACCAACCTGGAGCGGTCGATCTCCGACAAGGGCATCTACCCGGCCGTGGACCCGCTGGCGTCCTCGTCCCGGATCCTCGCCCCGGAGTTCGTCGGCGCCGAGCACTTCCAGGTCGCCACCGAGGTGAAGCGGATCCTGCAGCGCTACCGCGACCTGCAGGACATCATCGCCATCCTCGGCATCGAGGAGCTCTCCGAGGAAGACAAGATCACCGTGGCGCGTGCCCGGCGGATCGAGCGCTTCCTGTCGCAGAACACCTACGCGGCGGAGCAGTTCACCGGCGTACCGGGTTCGACGGTCCCGATCAAGGAGACCATCGACGCGTTCCGGAAGATCAGCGAGGGTGAGTACGATCACTTCCCCGAGCAGGCGTTCTTCATGTGCGGCGGTCTCGAGGACCTGGAGGCCAAGGCCAAGGAGCTGATGAAGGCCTGACGGCCTGATCGGACTCGTACCAAAAAGACTGCCCCGGCAATGCCGGGGCAGTCTTTTGTTCATCTTCAGGCCCTATCATCGCCGCGGTCCGTTACTCACGGTCGTCGCTGTCGAGGCACCTGGGATACGGTCGGTGCTTGCGCTCAACGGAACGAGCGCTCATCTTTGCAACCTTTCGGCTGCGTGCGCCCGTCTCCTACTCGTGGGCGTAACGAACGGAGATGCTAGTGGGTAAGGCCGGCAAGAGTGGCCGCAAGTCGTCCATCTGGCGGGGCGTGCCGCGCTGGGCCCGGGTCTGCACCGTGTTCGGCACGGTGCTGACCATGCTCAGCGGCGCGATGCTGGTCGGCACCGAGGTGCTGATGGCCCGCTACGAGGGCGCGGTCGGCAAGGCCGACCTCTTCGGTGACCAGGCGGCCGGTGCCAAGGAGAAGAAGAGCGACATCAAGGGTCCGCTCAACCTTCTGCTGGTCGGCATCGACCCGCGTACGCCGACCGCGGCGCCGCTGGCCGACTCGATCATGGTGCTGCACGTGCCGGCGACGATGGACCGGGCGTACCTCTTCTCGCTGCCCCGCGACCTCTACGTCAACATCCCGCCGTTCAGCAGGGCCAACTTCAACGGCGAGAAGACGAAGATCAACGCGGCCATGTCGTTCGGCAGCCGGGTGCCGGGGGAGAACCCCGACGCGGCGCGAGGCTTCGAGTTGCTGGCGACCACGGTGCAGCAGGTCACCGGGATCAAGCGGTTCGACGCTGGCGCGATCATCAACTTCACCGGCTTCCAGAAGATCGTCGACGCGATGGGCGGCGTCGACATGTACGTCGAGCGTGAGGTGAGGTCCGAGCACAAGCAGCCGGACGGCAAGCCTCGGCCCGGCAACACGCGCGGCTCGGGCTACGTCGGCCCGCAGGCGACGTACACGAAGGGCAACCACCACCTCAGCGGCTGGCAGGCGCTGGACTACGTCCGGCAGCGCTACCCGAAGAACGGTGTGCCGGATTCCGACTACGGCCGGCAGCGTCACCAGCAGCAGTTCGTCAAGGCGATGGTCGGGCAGGCGTTCAGCTCCGACGTGGTGGCCAACCCGATCAAGCTGGACAAGGTGCTCCGCGCGGCCGGCCAGTCACTGATCTTCAGCGGTCGGGGCAACAGTGTGGTCGACTTCGGGCTCGCCCTGAAGAACATCCGGCCGAACACCATTCAGATGATCAAGCTCCCTGGCGGTGCCCTCTACGAGGGCGAGGGTAGGAACAAGAAATACCTGGGTGAGGAGTTCCAACAAGGTGTCCCGGCCTTCTTCACGGCCCTGAAGAACGAGCAGCTCGACCCGTTCCTGCTGGAGCACCCGGAATTCCAGAACAAGGCCAAGTAATCGTGGCGCGGCTGCCACCCACCCGCCTCCGGGGCGGGTGGGTGGCAGCACTAGACTGTCGACAATCCGTCGCCGCAGCAAGGAGACAGCGTGGCACAGCAGCTTCACGTCGAGCTCGTCGCCGTCGAGGAGAAGGTCTGGTCCGGTGAGGCCGAGATGGTCGTCGCCCGGACGACCGAGGGTGAGCTGGGCGTCCTGCCGGGGCACGCGCCACTGCTCGGCCAGCTCGCCGAGCCCGGCCAGGTCCGGATCAAGCTCGCCGGTGGCGAGCAGGTCGCCTACGAGGTGGCCGGCGGCTTCCTCTCGGTGAGTGCCGAGGGCGTCACCGTACTGGCCGAGAGCGCGACCCCGGTCTCCGCGCAGAGCCGCTAAGTCATACCGGGGATGGAGATCGTCGAGGGGATCGGGATCGGCGTCGCCGTCGTCCTCTGCGCGCTCCTCATCCTCTTCGTTCGGCGGGCCCTGGTCACCCGCAGCGGTGGCATCATCCGGCTCAGCGTCCGGGTCTCCACCATGCTCGACGGCCGAGGCTGGTCGCCGGGCTTCGGCCGGTTCGTCGGCGACGAACTGCGCTGGTACCGGATGTTCAGCTTCGCCCTGCGACCCAAGCGAGTGCTCTCCCGCAAGGGGCTCGCGGTGGAGCGGCGGCGGCTACCCGAGGGGCAGGAACGGCTCTCCATGCCGGCCGACTGGGTGATCCTCCGCTGTACCAGTCACCACGCACCGGTGGAGATCGCCATGGCGCGGTCCACCGCCACCGGATTCCTTTCCTGGCTCGAAGCCGCCCCTCCGGGGGCGGCTTCGTCGCGTCTGGCGTCCCAGGACTGGCCGGCGGCCTGAGTCCTCCTCAGCCTTGGGGTTCCCGGGGAGCGACCAGTTCTGCCTCGTACCCCTGGTTGTCCGTCAGATAGGCGTTGTAGGTGTCCGGGCCTCCGGCGTGGGGGTGGCGGTCCGGAAAGAGCAGGGTCCACCCGTACGCCGGCGCGGCCGCGACCAGCCGGTCCACGGCGGCCCGCGAGCCGGCGTGGAAGGCCAGGTGGTTGAGGCCCGGGGCGAGCCGGTCGTGGACCGTCCCGGAGAGCGCGGGTGACTGCTCCAGCACCAGGTACGTCGGGCCGAGTCGCCAGGAGCGGCCGGCCGGCCAGTCCTGGAACAGCGTCCAGCCCAACTCGCCGAGCAGCCAGCCCCAACTACGCGTGGCGGCGGCCAGATCGGGAACCCAGACCTCGACGTGGTGCAGTGCGCCGACGTTCAGCGCTTCCCGCCCGGCACCCATAGCACATCACCCGCCGGATTTGCCGTTCTTGACAGGATAAAGAGCAGATCGGAGAGCCGGTTGAGATACTTTGCCGGGAGCGGGCTGGTCCGTTCCGGGTCGTGGCTGACCAGCGCCCACGCCGCCCTTTCGGCACGTCGGGCGATGGTCCGCGCCACGTGCAGCAGCGCCGCGCCCGCGGTGCCGCCGGGGAGGATGAAGGAGTCGAGCGTGCTCAGGCGTGCGTTGTACTCGTCGCACCAGCCCTCCAGGCGCTCGACGTACTCCTCGGTCACGCGCAGCGGCGGATACTTCGGCTCCGGCTCGACCGGCGTGGACAGGTCGGCTCCCACGTCGAACAGGTCGTTCTGCACCGACCCCAGCACCGCCCGCAGTTCCTCGTCGAGCTGGCCCAGGGCGAGCGCGACACCGATCGCCGCGTTGCACTCGTCGACGTCGGCGTACGCGGTGATCCGCGGATCGTTCTTCGGCACCTGCTCGTTGTTGCTCAGCCTGGTCATGCCGGCGTCGCCGGCCTTGGTGTAGATGCGCGTGAGGTGGACGGCCATGACGCACAGCCTACGGACACCGGACCTGACGATCCCGGCACGGCCGGACAGCACCGCCGGTCGGCCGGGGGTGGTGGGCCCCGGCGACGCGGGCGATCCGGCGGTCAACGACGTCGACGTCATCCGGGTCAACGGCGACGCCAGGCTGGCCGGAACCGTGCACGTGGTCGGTGCCAAGAACTCCGCGTTGAAGCTGATGGCCGCCGCGCTGCTCGCCCCCGGCCGCAGCGTGATCACCAACGTTCCCCGGATCACCGACATCGCGATCATGGGAGAGGTCCTGCGCCGGCTGGGCTGCGACGTCCAGTTCGACGCCGACGACCCGGTCGATCCGATGGTCGCCCGAGGCGGGGTGGCCCGGTCCCGCTCGGTGAGCATCGACGTACCCGAGCAGCCCGGCGCGGACGCGGACTACGACCTGGTCCGCCGGCTGCGCGCGTCGATCTGCGTGCTCGGGCCGCTCCTGGCCCGCCGAGGGTACGTGCGGGTGGCCCACCCGGGCGGTGACGCGATCGGCTCGCGCGGGCTGGACATGCACGTCTCCGGGCTGACCCGGATGGGCGCGGACATTTCCGGTGAGCACGGGTTCGTCATCGCCGCAGCCCCGCACGGGCTGCGCGGCGCGGACATCGTGTTGGACTTCCCCAGCGTGGGAGCCACCGAGAACCTGGTGATGGCGGCGGTGCTCGCCCAGGGCACCACCACCATCGACAACGCGGCCCGCGAGCCGGAGATCGTCGACATCTGCACCATGCTCAACCAGATGGGCGCGCGGATCTCCGGTGCCGGCACCTCCACCCTGCGAATCACCGGGGTGTCCGGGCTGCACCCGGTGCGGCACGCCACGGTGGGGGACCGGATCGTCGCCGGCACCTGGGCGTTCGGCGCCGCGATGACCCGCGGCGACGTGACGGTGACCGGGCTGGACCCGGCGTTCCTGGAGGTCGCGCTGGACAAGGTGGTCGCGGCCGGAGGCCTGGTGGAGACCCGGGGAGACGGTTTCCGGGTACGCATGGAGGACCGGCCCCGGGCGGTGGACGTGGTGACGCTGCCGTACCCCGGCTTCGCCACCGACCTGTTGCCGATGGCGATCGGCTTGGCCGCGGTCAGCGACGGCGCCTCGCTGATCACCGAGAACATCTTCGACGGCCGGTTCATGTTCGCCAACGAGATGGCCCGCCTCGGCGCGGACATCAAGACCGACGGACACCACGCGGTGGTCCGCGGCCGGCCCCGGCTCTCCGGTGCGCCGGTACGGGCCACCGACATCCGCGCCGGGGCCGGGCTGATCATCGCCGGGCTCTGCGCGGACGGGATCACCGAGGTCTCCCACGTGCACCACGTCGCCCGGGGCTACCCGGATTTCGTGGCCGACCTGCGTGCGCTCGGAGTCGCCGTCGAGCGGGGCACCACCCCGGAGGAACCAGCGCTGGAGATCTGACGCCGACCGGCCTTAGCCGTCGTTCAGGCTCGCCGACTAGGGTGCAGGCAGGCACTCAATCGCAGCGAGGGAGAAGTAGATGGCGGGTCGACTCGCGGTCGTCGGGGCCGGGCTGATGGGCTCCGGCATTGCCCAGGTGGCGGCGCAGGCGGGCTGGCAGGTGACGCTGCGCGACCTGGATGACGCGGCCACCACCCGGGGCCTCAGCGGCATCCGGAAGTCGCTGGAGAAGTTCGCCGAGAAGGGCAGGATCGGGGCGTCCGAGGTCGAGGCGACGCTCGCCCGGATCACCCCGACCACCGACCTGGAAGCGGCGGCGGACGCGGACATCGTGGTCGAGGCGGTCTTCGAGCGACTGGAGATCAAGCACGAGGTGTTCCGCGCCCTGGACAAGATCTGCAAGTCCGATGCGGTGCTCGCCACCAACACCTCGGCCATCCCGGTCACCCAGATCGCCGCGGTCACCGAGCGGCCCGAGGCGGTCGTCGGCACCCACTTCTTCTCCCCGGTGCCGATGATGCAGCTCTGTGAGCTGGTCCGGGGCTACAAGACCAGCGACGCCACGCTGGCCACCGCGCGGGCCTTCGCCGAGGAGATCGGCAAGACGGTGGTGGTGGTCAACCGGGACATCGCCGGTTTCGTCACCACCCGGCTGATCTCCGCCCTGGTGGTGGAGGCGGTCAAGCTGGTCGAGTCCGGCGTGGTGTCCGCGGAGGACCTGGACACCGCCTGCCGCCTCGGCTTCGGCCACGCCATGGGCCCGCTGGCCACCACCGACCTGACCGGCGTGGACGTGCTGCTGCACGCCTCGAAGAACATCTACACCGACACCGCCGACGAGAAGTTCTTCCCGCCGGAGCTGCTCCAGCGAATGGTCACCGCCGGCGACCTGGGCCGCAAATCCGGCAAGGGTTTCTACACGTACTGACCCCCGCGCCCGCACCACGTACCCCCACGCCCCCACGCCCGCGCGCCCCGCCCGCCCCGCCCGCCCCGCCGGCCCGCCCCGTCGATCTAGGGCAAATCGTTGCGGTTGGAGATCAACAAACAACAACGAGCCCTAGATCGACGCGGCGGGCGGTGCGGTGCGGGCGGTGCGGTGCGGGCGGTGCGGTGCGGGCGGTGCGGGGGGAGCGGGGGCGTGGGGTTAGCCGTCGCGCTTGGTGGTCCAGCGGAAGGTGGTTAGGCAGAGCACCAGACCGATCACGCACCAGAGGGCCAGCACCAGCGCGACCCGGCCCAGCTCGAACGAGCCGCCCGGCTCCTGGGCGCCGAAGCTCGTCGGCAGGAAGACCGAGCGCAGTCCCTGGCACATCCACTTGAGCGGGAAGAGCGCGGCCACCTGCTGCATCCAGGTGGGCAGATCGGTGAAGACGAAGAACACCCCGGAGATGAACTGGAGTACCAGGGCGACCGGGGTCACCACCGCCGAGCCGCTGCGGGCGGTACGGGCCAGCGACGAGATGGCGATGCCGCACAGGGTGCAGGCGGTCACCCCGAGCACGGCGACCCAGCCGAAGGTGAACCACTTGGCGGCCGTACCCGGCAGGTCGAGATCGAACAGCGCCACCGCCACGGCCAGCAGCAGCGCCGTCTCGACGATGCCGATCGTCACCACCATGATCACCTTGCCGGCGAACCAGACCCACTTCGGCATCGGCGTGCCCCGGTAGCGCTTGAGCACGCCCCGGTCCCGCTCGATCGGGATCCAGATGCCGAGGTTCTGGAAGCTCACCGTCATCAGGCCGGTCGCGATCATGCCGGTGATGAAGTACTGGGTGAACTTCACCCCGCCGCCGATCGTCCCCCCGAAGATCGACGCGAAGATCAGGATCATGATGATCGGGAAGCCCATCGTGAACACGACGGACTCCCGGCTGCGCAGGAACTGGGTGATCTCCAGGCGGCCCTGGCGCAGAGCCAGCGTGCCGGAGCTGGGCCGCCGGCCCGGGTTCGCGGTGACCGGGGCGGCCGGCTTCGTCGTGGTCGTCATCGCGCGTGTCCGATCATCGTGAGGTAGACGTCCTCCAGGGTCGGCCGGGTCACGGTGAGGCCGGGAACCTCGCCGCCGTAGCGCGCGGCCAGGTCGGCGACCAGCGCCGTCGGCGTCGCGCTCTGCGCGCTCTCCAGCGTCCCTTCGGGGGTACGCCAGGAGACCGTCGCCAGCGACTCCTGCCGGTTGCCCAGCCGGGCCGGTGCGGCCACCTCGACCAGTTGGCCACCGGCGATCACACCGACCCGGTCGGCCAGCGCCTCCGCCTCGTCCAGGTAGTGGGTGGTCAGGACGATGGTGGTGCCGGCCACGGCGAGATCCCGGATCAGCTCCCAGAACTCGCGGCGGGCCTCCGGGTCGAAGCCCGTGGTCGGCTCGTCG
Organism: Micromonospora vulcania; assembly: GCF_042658605.1. Classification (NCBI taxonomy): domain Bacteria; kingdom Bacillati; phylum Actinomycetota; class Actinomycetes; order Micromonosporales; family Micromonosporaceae; genus Micromonospora; species Micromonospora vulcania. The sequence goes on from NZ_JBHSQS010000018.1 coordinate 52,415, forward strand.
AGGAAGAGCAGTTCGGGACGGCCGACGATGCCCAGTGCCACGTCGAGGCGGCGTTTCTGCCCACCGGAGAGGGTGTGCGTACGGGCCTTCGCCTTGCCGGCCAGCCCCACCCGCTCGATCACCTTGTCCGGGTCGTCGGCGTCCGGGTAGAAGCCGGCGAAGTGCCGAACCACCTCGGCCACGGTCAGCTCGTCGAACTCACCGGTGCCCTGGAGCACGATGCCCACCCGGGACCGCCAGCCGGAGTCCGGCTGGGCCGGGTCCACGCCGAGCACGGCGACCTCGCCGGCATCGCGACGCCGGTAGCCCTCCAGGATCTCCACCGTGGTGGTCTTGCCGGCGCCGTTCGGGCCGAGCAGAGCGAAGACCTCGCCGCGGCGTACGTCGAGGTCCACGCCCGCCACCGCCACGGTGTCGCCGTACGCCTTGCGCAGCCCTCGGACGGAGATCGCGAGCTCGTCATCCATACCGCCCAGTGTGCTCCTGGCCGGGGCGGTGCGACGCCCGGGGTGTGGCGCTCCGCGCCACCGCGGGTGCTTCGCACCCCGACGTCCCCGACATGGGCCTGTGTGGTTTTCCACAGCCCGTTTTACTGAACGGTAACTTAGACTCCGGCCATGGATGAGAAGGCATACCCGGGGCGGTTGCCGGAGCGGGAACGCCCGTGGGTGATGCGCACCTACGCCGGCCACTCGTCGGCCGCCGCGACCAACGCTCTCTTCCGTCGCAACCTGGCCAAGGGGCAGACCGGACTGTCGGTCGCCTTCGACCTGCCCACCCAGACCGGGTACGACCCGGACCACGAGTTGGCCGCCGGTGAGGTGGGCCGGGTCGGCGTGCCGGTGGCTCACCTCGGCGACATGCGGGCGCTATTCGACGGCCTCCCGCTCGCCGAGACGAACACCTCGATGACCATCAACGCGCCGGCCATGTGGCTGCTCGCCCTCTATGGCACCGTGGCGATGGAGCAGGACGCCGAGCTGGCCCGCTGCGCCGGCACGACGCAGAACGACATCATCAAGGAGTACCTGTCCCGGGGGACGTACATCTTCCCGCCGGCGGCGTCGCTGCGGCTCACCGCCGACGTCATCGCGCACACCCTGACCACGATGCCGAAGTGGAACCCGGTCAACATCTGCTCGTACCACCTCCAGGAGGCCGGGGCCACCCCGGTGCAGGAGGTCGGCTTCGCGCTCGCCACCGCGGTCGCCGTGCTCGACGCGGTCCGTGACTCCGGCCAGGTGCCCGCCGAGCGGATGGGCGACGTGGTGCAGCGGATCTCGTTCTTCGTCAACGCGGGCGTGCGCTTCGTCGAGGAGATCGCCAAGATGCGCGCGTTCGGTGCGCTCTGGGACGAGATCACCCGCGACCGGTACGGGGTCACCGAGGCCAAGCAGCGCCGGTTCCGCTACGGCGTACAGGTCAACTCGCTCGGCCTGACCGAGGCCCAGCCGGAGAACAACATCCAACGCATCGTGTTGGAGATGCTCGGCGTGACGCTGTCCCGCGACGCTCGGGCCCGGGCGGTGCAGCTACCCGCCTGGAACGAGGCGCTGGGGCTGCCCCGGCCCTGGGACCAGCAGTGGTCGCTGCGGATGCAGCAGGTCCTGGCGTACGAGTCGGACCTGCTCGAATATCCGGACCTGTTCGCCGGCTCGCACGTGATGACCGCGCTGGTCGACGAGATCGTCACCGGAGCCCGGGTCGAGCTGGACAAGGTGCTGGAGTTGGGTGGCGTGGTCGCCGCCGTGGAGACCGGCTACCTCAAGAGCGCGCTCGTCGCCTCGCTGGCCGAGCGTCGCCGCCGGATGGAGTCCGGCGCCGACGTCGTGGTCGGAGTCAACCGGTACACCGAGACCGAGCCCTCCCCACTGACCGCCGCCGGAGCGGAAGCCGTCGAACAGGTCGACCCGGCGGTCGAGGCGGCCGCCGCTGAGGGCGTACGCCGATGGCGTGCCGACCGGGACGACGCGGCGGTCGACGCGGCACTGACCCGGCTCCGCGCGGACGCCGCGACCAGCGCGAACCTGATGCCCGCCACCCTGGAGTGCGTGCGGGTCGGCGTGACCACCGGCGAGTGGGCCGGCGCGCTGCGCCAGGTCTTCGGTGAGTACCGGGCGCCCACCGGGCTGGCCGGCGCTACCGGGGCGGGCGGCGATCCGGGCCTCGCGGCCGTCCGCGAGCGGGTCACCGCCACCGCCCGCGAGCTGGGCAGCGGCCGGCTGCGGTTGCTGGTCGGCAAGCCTGGCCTGGACGGGCACTCCAACGGTGCCGAGCAGATCGCGGTACGCGCCCGCGACGCCGGCTTCGAGGTCGTCTACCAGGGCATCCGGCTGACCGCCGGACAGATCGTCGCCGCCGCCGTCGAGGAGGACGTCGACCTCGTCGGCCTCTCCGTGCTGTCCGGCTCGCACCTGGCCGCCGTGCCGGCGGTGCTCGACGGACTGCGCGCCGCAGGTCGGGCGGACCTGCCGGTGGTCGTGGGCGGCATCATCCCCGCCAGCGACGCCGAGACGCTACGGACGGCGGGAGTCGCCCGCGTCTTCACGCCGAAGGACTTCGCCCTGACCGGCATCATCGACGACCTGGTGACAGTCATCCGTCACGCCAACGACCTACCCTGATCGGTCAGCGACCGTCGTAGGTCATGCAGTCGGCGAGGTCGTTGTCCGGGCCGACCCGGATGGACGGCGCGTGGCACTCCAACCGCTCGTTGTGCCGGCAGTCGGACCGTTGGCAGGCGCCCACCTGCGCCGTCAAGCCGTCCACGCCGCCACGGACCGACGACTCGACGAAGGTGTGGCAGTGCGCGTGATCCATGCTGCCGATCGTGATGGCGAAGGCGTGGCAGTCGCCGGCATTGTTGTACGCGCAGGCAACGACCACACACTCCTGGACCCGGGGCATCTCCAACGCTGCGGTCATGCCGATCTCCTCTGGCCTTTTGTCCGATCCTAGGCTTCTGTCGGCCTCTTGGCCTCGCTATGCGGCAGCCTGTCCCGGGTGGCCGGGTGTCGGTGCTGGGTTGTGGTGCTGGGTTGCGGTGCGTCGTGGATGGGGTGGGGCTCGCCTTGCCCGGCTCCGGGCGGTCGGGCCTGATCCCTGCGCCGGGCGCGGCGGGCCTCACCCCACGTGGACGGGCGGCCGTCCGTCTGAGCGGTATACCTGTGAGTCATAGATATACCTGCGAGGTATATCCCTCGCTGTCCGCTAGGCCCGCCAGGCCGCGTCGTGCCCCCGCGCCCGTCAGGCCGCGTCGTGCCTCCGCGCCCGCCAGGCCGCGTCGTGCTTCCGCGCCCGACCAGGCCGCGTCGTGCCCCCGCGCCCGACCAGGCCGCGTCGTGCCCCCGCGCCCGACCAGCGGCGTCGATCTAGGGCATATCGTTGCTTTGGTAGATCAACTAGCGAGGATATGCCCTAGATCGACGCGGCTGTGGGGGCGGGGAAGGGAGGGGTCGCCGGGTCCTGGGGTCTCCGGGGGGATTTACGCGTGCTTTGCGGCGATTTTTGTCGGGCGCTTGTCTTCTGCGCACCGGTCGCGGTCGCATGATCGACACGGGATTGGCGATGTCGGGGGGTGTCCCCGCTTGCCCGGGTACAGCGCCGTCAGTGACCTCGTGTGGATCGTCGGCCTGCCGTCCGGTCTGGCCCCGGAACGATGGGCGGCCTGCTCGCCGGATGCCCGGTATGGGGTGGTGTGTCCTGTGATCGGGTGCACTCGTGGGCTGGAATCGGGGCCGGTCGGGCGGCGTTACATACCCTGACGATCGCAGCACCACCAGCCGCCCCCAAGCGACCCGCCCCCGGCCCTCGGCCTCGACCGACAGGCTGCTAGCGGATGGGCCGGCCCCGGAATGATCCCCGGCCCGCGGTCGTTACACCTGGACCCGGCGCCACGAGCCCCCGCTCGCAGGCCGCCGACCGAACCCCGGCGCCACGAGCCCCCCCGCTCGCAGGCCGCCGACCCTAAGACTTTCCCCCTTCTTGATGCGCCGGACGAGGTGCTCACACCCGCAGGTGCCGTCCCCCGGAACGGTTGCGGGTGTCTCTACCCCCGAAGGAGCTACCCCCATGACCACGATCATTCGTAAGAGCATGCTGTCCGTTGCTGGTCTCGCGTTCGCCGGTGGCATCTTCGCCGGTCCGATCGCTGCGCACGCCGCCGCTCCGACGATCGACGCCAAGCCGGTCGCCGTGGTGCAGGCCGACAAGCCCGACACGGCCAAGCTGATCCCGCACGGCACCCAGGGTGAGCAGTCCCGGATCGCCCTGAACGGTGAGCAGACCGACGACGCCAAGGCGATCATCGCGGCCACGAAGAAGGCCGGTCTGCCCGAGCGGGCCGCGGTCATCTCGATTGCCACCAGCCTGCAGGAATCCAAGCTGGAGAACCTGGGCCACCTCGGCGACGCCAACGATCACGACTCGCTGGGCCTGTTCCAGCAGCGTCCTTCCAGTGGTTGGGGTACGCCGGAGCAGATCACCGACCCCGCGTACGCCACCACCGCGTTCCTCAAGGGCCTCAAGCAGGTCGACGGCTGGCAGGACATGCCCCTGACCCAGGCCGCGCAGACCGTGCAGGTCTCCGCCTACCCCGACGCCTACGCCCAGTGGGAGCAGCAGGCCGCCGACCTCGTCGCCCAGCACTGGAACAGCTGACCACAGCACTGAGAGCCACACACAAAGCTGGCCGGCACCCCCACCAGGGGTGCCGGCCAGCGGCATGTCCAGGCCCAGCGGACCGTGCCGTGGTCAGCCGGGATGATGGCGGCAGGTCGACGACTGCGGGGTGACCAGTCCCGCCTCGTACGCGGCCACGACCGCCTGGGCGCGGCTGCACAGGTTCAGCTTGGTCATGGTCCGGTTGATGTGGGTCTTGACCGTCGCCTCGCTGAGTACCAAGTTGTCGGCGATCTCGCCGTTCGTCATGCCCTTGGCGACCAGTCGCAGGACCTCGACCTCCCGGGCGGTCAGCGGACTCAGGTCGGGTGGCGGGCCGGCCGGGTCCCGGTCGCTGCGGGTGTACGCCTCGATCAGCCGCCGGGTCACCGTCGGCGCGAACAGCAACTCGCCCTCGGCGACGGTCTGGATGGCAGCGAGCAGCCGTTGCGGCGGGGTCTCCTTCAGGAGGAAGCCGCTCGCGCCGCCGCGAAGCGCGGCGTAGACGTACTCGTCCAGGTCGAAGGTGGTGAGGATGAGGATCCGGGGTGGTGTGCCAGTGGCCGCGGCGAGGATTCGCTCGGTGGCCCGTACCCCGTCGAGGCCCGGCATCCGGATGTCCATCAGGATGACGTCCGGCCGCGTCGTCGCGGCCAGGGCCACCGCCTCGTGGCCGTTGGCCGCCTGGCCCACCACCTCCAGGCCGGGGGCGGCGCTGATGAGCGCCGCGAGGCCGGCACGGATGAGTACTTGATCGTCGACGACGAGCACTGTGATCACGTGAGATCCCTCCCCGGGGCGGCGCGCTCCTCGTCCACCATCGCAGGTATCGGCAGGGTGAGGACGACCTCGAAGCCGCCCGTCGATTGTGGACCGGCGGTGAGCGTGCCGCCGTAGAGGTGTGCGCGTTCCCGCATGCCGACCAGGCCGTGCCCCTCGGCGGTCCCGCTCCGGGGCGCTCCCGGCGTGCCGTCGTCCCGGATCCGGGCGGTCAGCAGGTCGCGGGCGTAGTGCAGCGCCACGGTCGCCGCCGCCAGCGGCGCGTGTTTGAGGACATTGGTCAGACTTTCCTGGATCACCCGGTAGGCGCAAAGGTCGGCGCCGGGCGGCAACGATCGCGGGGTGCCCGTGGTGGTCACCTCGACCCGTACGCCGGCCGCCCGGACCCGCTGGACCAGCTCGTCGAGCTGATCCAGCCCGGGCGCAGGGGCGTACGAGCCGCTCTCCTCGCCAGCGCCGTCCACGTTCAGCCGCAGGAGGGACAGCAGTCGACGCAGTTCGTCCAGCGCCTCGCCGCTGGTCTCCAGCACCGTGCCGAGCGCGGTCCGGGCGGTCTGCGGGTCGGTGGCCAGCACGTACCGGGCGAGCCCCGCCTGGACCGAGATGACCGACATGTGGTGGGCCACCACGTCGTGCAGCTCCCGGGCGATGCGGACCCGCTCCTCGACGACGGCACGACGCGCGCGCTGCTCCTGCTCGTACTCCAGTTGCTGGGCGACCCGGGCGAGCCGTTGGTTGCTCGCGGCCAGTTGCCCGGCGCCATGTCCGATCCACGCGATCACGGCGGTCCACGCCACACCCTGGACGACGGCGACCAGCAGGGAGTCGTGGCCGGCGTACACCCAGACCGCGGCAGCGATCACCACGGCGGTGACCGCCGTGCGGACCCGGCGTTTCGCGGCGACCGTATAGAGCGCCAGCAGCATGCCCGGACTGTTCACCACCGGCCAGTAGCCGAGGCCGATGTAGCCGGCCCAGACGGCGCAATACAGCACCAGTACGGCCATCGGTGCCCGCTGCCGCGCCACCAGCAGCGCACCGAGCAGGCAGGTCAGGACGTATCCCCGCAGGTCCATCGGGCGGACCCCGGCCGGTGGCTGCTGACTGGCCAGCGCCAGGCCGACGGCGACCGTCGCGGTGGCCAGGAGCCCGTCCACGAGCAGCGGGTGGCGACCGACCAGGCGCCGCAGGCAACGGGGCCACAGTGCCGCTTGAGCGACCATGCGCGCACGGTAACCCAGCGCCGGGCTCAGGTCGTCAGACCATGACGGGCCTTCGCCCTACCGCCCTGGTTGTACGGCGGCCGAGGTCGTCACCATGATCCGTGGCCGGCCGTCACCCGCGTCGGTACCGCCAAGGTTTCCGCGAGCGTCAATCTCTTGCGGGACGATCGGACGCCTCGGGCGAGCTGCGGCGGGACGGGCCAGTGGGGGAGGCCCGTCCCGCCGTACGCTGGCGGACCGTCAGACGCGGAAGCCGGCGGCGCGGGCGGCCTGGCGTTCCCGGCGGCGTTCGGAGCGTCGGCGTACGAACCAGAAGATGAACGCCACCAGGCCGAGCAGGAACGCGAGCACCAGCACCGGCAGGATGATCGCCGCCAGCGAGACCAGCACGCTGGTGGCGTCCTCGGCGGTGCTGGCCACCGGGGCCCCGAACCCGGCGGTGGTCGCGTTGATGACCGGCCGCGCGGCGGATTTGAGCAGGTGTACGCCGAGAGCGAGCAGGACGCCGGTGACGACCGGCACCCACTGGTGGGACGAGAAGAAGCTGCCCGGGTCACTGACCGTCACCGTCTCCGACGACGAGCCGGCACCGAAGGCCAGGCCACCGGCGGTGGGCCGGACGACGGTCTGCACCACGTCGTTGACGTGGTCGACCACCGGCACCTTGTCCGCCACCATCTCGATGGCGAGCAGCACGGCCAGGATGGCGACGACCCAGCCGTTGCCGAGCCACGTCCAGCCGCTGGGCAGGTCGATCAGGTCGGTGTAGCGGGCGAGCAGCCCGAGGGTGAGCAGGGGGATGTAGGCGTTCAGCCCCGCCGAGGCGGCGAGGCCGGTACCGGTGAGCACTTCGAGCACGAACTCAGCATCGCATCGACGCGCCAGTGCCGCTCGGCGGCGACCGGTCGGTACTCGGCTACCCTCGTCGGGTGCGGTTGGTCATTGCGAAGTGCTCGGTGGACTATGTCGGACGGCTCTCGGCTCACCTGCCGCTGGCCACTCGGTTGCTGATGGTGAAGGCGGACGGGTCGGTGTCCATCCATGCCGACGACCGGGCGTACAAGCCGTTGAACTGGATGAGCCCGCCGTGCCGGCTGGAGGAGGCCCCCGGCGTGTGGCGGGTCGTCAACAAGGCCGGCGAGGAGCTGCGGATCACCCTGGAGGAGGTCTTCCAGGACACCTCGTACGAGCTGGGCGTCGACCCTGGCCTGCGCAAGGACGGGGTGGAGGCGCACCTTCAGGAGTTGCTGGCGGCCAACCCGGGCGCGCTGGGCGAGGGCTACACGCTGGTGCGCCGCGAGTACATGACGGCGATCGGCCCGGTCGACCTGCTCTGTCGCGACGCCAATTCCGGTGCAGTCGCCGTCGAGGTCAAGCGGCGCGGTGAGATCGACGGGGTGGAGCAGCTCACCCGCTATCTGGAGCTGATGAACCGCGATCCGCTGCTCGCCCCGGTCGCCGGCGTCTTCGCCGCCCAGGAGATCAAGCCGCAGGCCCGGGTGCTCGCCACGGACCGGGGCATCCGGTGCGTGGTCGTCAACTACGACAAGTTGCGCGGCATCGAGAAGGACGAGCTGACCCTCTTCTGACCGGCCGCCCCGGGGCCGCTCCGGGGATCACCGCCCGTACATCACCTTGATGGCCTTGACGAGTCGGGCCATGTCGGCCGGGGTGCGTTCGAAGGTCATCGACGGCAACAGGGACCGGGCCCGTCGGCGCGTGATCGCCTTGGCCCGACCGAACTCGCGCAGCCCGTCCTCGCCGTGGATCCGCCCGAAGCCGGAGTCACCCACCCCACCGAACGGCAGGGTGGACATGCCGGCGAAGGTCAGGGTCGAGTTGACCGAGGCCATTCCGGAGCGCAGCCGCCGGGCGATGGCCACCGCGCGGCGTCGGCCGAAGACCGAACCACCGAGGCCGTACGGCAGGGCGTTGGCCCGGGTCACGGCCTCGTCGGCGTCGCGGACCCGGCTGATGGTCAGCGTCGGCCCGAAGGTCTCCTCGCGGACGGCGGCCGACTCCTCCGGCACGTCCACCAGCACGGTCGGGTGCACGTACGGCGGCTGGACGGCGGTCGGGCCGCCGAGCACGGCGCGCCCGCCGGAGCTGATCGCGTCATCGATGTGTCGGCGGATGATGTCGAGCTGGCTCGGCATGGTGATCGGGCCGATGTCGGCGCCGTCCGGCCCGACGGTGAGTCGACCTGCCCGGGTCACCACCTTGTCGACGAAGGCGTCGAAGACCTGGTCCACGGCGTACACCCGCTCGATGCCGATGCAGGTCTGGCCGGCGTTGGTCAGGCCGCCCCAGACGCACGCCTCGGCGGCGGCGTCCAGGTCGGCGTCGCTGTCGACGATCATGGCGTCCTTGCCGCCGCCCTCGATCAGCACCGGGGTCAGTGTCTCGGCGCAGGCGGCCATCACCTTGCGGGCGGTGGCGGTGGAGCCGGTGAAGGCCACCTTGTCGACCCCGGAACGGCACAGCGCGGCACCCACGTCGCCCAGCCCGTGCACGGCGGTGAAGACCGGGTGCTCGGGCACCACCTCGGCGAAGCTGTCCACCAGCCACTGGCCCGCGGCGGGCGTGTATTCGCTGGGCTTGAACACCACGGCGTTGCCGGCGGCCAGCGCGTACGCGGCGGAGCCGACCGGGGTGAAGACCGGATAGTTCCACGGCCCGATCACGCCGACCACGCCGTGCGGCTGGTATTCGAGGTGCCCGGAGAACTCGGCGAGGATGAGCCGGGACCGCACCCGGCGCGGGCCGAGCACCCGGCCGGCGTTGCGGGCGGCCCAGTCGATGTGCTCGATGGCGGTCACGATCTCGACGATGGCGTCGGCGACCGGCTTGCCACCTTCGAGGTGCACCAGCTCGGCGAGCTGCTCGATGCGCTTGGCGAGCAGGGCGCGCCAGCGCAGCAGCCGCTGGCGGCGGCCGGTGAAGCCGAGCCCGGCCCACCACTCGCCGGCGGCGCGGGCGCGGTCGACGGCCTGCCGTACGTCGGCTTCGGTGGCGACCGGGAGGCGACCGGCCTCGGCACCGGTGGCCGGGCTGGTGGACACCAGTCGATCCGCCTCGATGACCGGGGTACCCGGGACATGCACAGCCGTCATGGCGGAAGTCTAGACCCGAGGATTACTCACCGGTAGGGCCGCAATTCGGACGGATGGCCGGGAGTCGTACCGGCCTGTCCGCTCGTTGATCAGGGAGGTCGCTCACCACGATGTCGAGCCGTGCCCGCCCGAACCGTCGAACGGGGGATGGCCGGGAGGTGACGAGGAGTTGACCGCCCGGTCGGTACTGACGATTACCGTCTGATGGCAAGCTGACGCGCGGAGTAACGGTGTGGGGTGGAGGCTGACTGTCCATGGAGGAACATCCGGAACTGATGCCGCTGTTGACGGTCGCGGGTGGGCCGATGCGCGGAGCGAGCTTTCGACTGCGGGCCGAGCCGCAGGTGATCGGTCGGGCACCGACCGGGCACGTGGTCATCAACGATCCGCACCTGAGTCGGCGACACGCGGAGGTGTGGCTGGCGCCGGAGGGTCCGTCGCTGCGCGACCTCGGCTCGACCAACGGCACCTGGCTCAACGACCGTCGGATCACCGACCTGGAACGGCTCTCCGACGGCGACGTGATCCGGCTCGGTCGTACCGAGCTGCGGCTCTTCGACCCCGGGGTGGCCCGCACGGACCCGGTCGGGCTCAGCTTCGGCCCACCGCGGCGCGACATCCGACCGACGCTGCCGCTGCCACTGGCCACGCCGCCCACCGCGCGCCGCTGACCTGCGCGAGCCCGGTGTTATATCGCACCGTGATCTTCTCGTGTGCCCCGCCCTGCCTGATTGTTCGAAATATTTAAATGTAGCTTACAGTTGACCTACGGCAACTATAGGTCATGCCAAGATCTCCCCGCTCCGCCACCGGACCTGGGGAGGTTTTTCGTGGCATTGGTGTCTCCTGCCCGTTTCACGGCGACGATCTGCGCCGTTGTCGTTGTCTCGGCCGCCGCACCTGCGGCGTCCGCGGCCGGCGCTCCTGAAAGGCAACAGCCCGAGCGGGCCGCGGCCCGCTCGGCACCCGCGCAGCCCGCCTCACCGCGCTCCGCTGGCCGGGTGGTGCTCAGCACCTCCGACGCGCCGGTGATCCAGCTCGCCGGGCCGATCTCCGTTCCGGTCGGTACCGGACCGGTGCACAGTGCCTCGATCACCTCGTTCGGTCTCACCGACCGGGCGAAGGTCGGCGTCAACACCGGCTCCGGCAACCTGTTGATCCAATCGGCCGACCTGACCCTGCCCGGCCTCTCCGGCGACGTCCTGCTCGGGTCGGCGTACAACAGCCTGTTCACCGGCAGCGGCGCGCCCACCGGCTCGCTCGGCTATGGCTGGCGGACCCGCTCCGGCGTCGACGTCAAGCTGCTCAAGGCCGACGACGGCTCGCTGACCTACCTCGCCCCGGATGGCGTCGTCGGCCGGTTCACCCCCGCCGGCAGCGGCTTCACCACGCCCAAGGAGTTCAAGGCCACGCTGGTCACCGACGGCTCCGGCTGGAAGCTCAGCGACCACGAATCCGGGCTGAAGTACTTCTTCACCTCCGGTGGGCTGCTCGACCGTAGTGAGGACCGCAACGGCAACGTCACCGACTTCGCGTACGACGCGTCGAACCGGCTGACCACCGTGACGTCGGACCGGGGCACCGCGAACGCCCGCAAGGCGACCGTCACCTACGGTACGAACGGCTACCTGAACAAGATCCAGCAGACCTCCGGCGGGCTGACCCGACGGGTCGAGTACACCTACGACGGCAACGGCAACCTCACCGAGATCTGCTACCCGACGCTGCGCGACATCCGCTTCAGCTACGACTCGTCGCACCGGATCACGAAGATCACCAGTGGCATCGAGGGCTCCGACACGGGCGCGGTCACCACGATCACCTACGACAGCCAGCACCGGGTGACCTCGTTGACCCGGGTCATCGACGAGAAGAAGGACCCGGGGGTGGGCGCCACCACCCGTTGGGCGTACCCGTCGACCACCCAGACGCTGGTCGCGGACGCGAACACGGACCTGTCCCGCGCGGTGGCGGACGTGCCGCACACCGCGTACACCGTCAACGCCGACAAGCGGGTCACCCGCACCGTCGACCCGGCGGGCAAGACCCGGGACACCTCGTACACCGCGTACCACGACGTGGCCAGCTCGACCGACGCGCTGGGCGCGATCAGCACCAACACCTACGGTGCCAACGGCGGTCAGTCGCTGACCGCCGCCGCCACGGCCACCGGGGCGGACATCGGCGTGGCCTACGGTAACGCCGCGACGACGACCAACCCGTTCGGCAACTACCAGGCGTCCGGCGGGACCGACGGCCAGAACAACAGCAGCACGTTCAGCTACAACGGAGCGGGAAACCGACTCTCCACCAAGAACGCGCTCGCCGCCGAGGCGAAGGTCGACTACAACACCGACGGCACGGTGAAGTCCACCACCGACCCCAACAACGGCACCAACCGGACCACCTACCAGTACGACTCGGACAAGCAGCTCGCCTCGGTCACCCCGCCAACCGGCACCACGCTGGGCAAGCGCGATCTGACCTATGACGAGTACGGCCGGCTGCACACGATCACCGACGGCGCCGGCCGCAGCAGCCACTTCGACTACGACGACGACGACCGGGTCACCAAGATCACCTTTTCGGACAAGACCGTCGCGGTCGAGTTCAAGTACGACGGCGCCGGCAACCTCTATGCCCGCGAGGACGGCAGCGGCTACCAGAACTTCTCGTTCGACCGACTGAACCGGCTGATCGAGCGGTACGCCACGCAGTGGTACATCTACGACCCGGTGGGCAACCTCATCGAGCTGCAGGACCAGCGCGGCAGCAGCTTCTACACGTACGACAGCCGCAACCTGCTCACCAAACTGGTCGCCGACAAGGCCACGTACACGTTCTCCTACGACGACAACGGCCGGCGCACCGACACCCGGCTCGCGGTCACCACCGGCACCCCGGTGCCGCCGACGATCGCCGAGACCCACAACACCTACGACCGGTCGGGCCGGCTCAGCCGGACCACCAGCAAACGGTGGCAGAAGGTCTCCGGCGTCGACCAGTCGTACGTCGTCTACGACGCCTCGTACTGCTACGCCAAGCGGGTCGGCACCGCCGCCTGTTCGACCACCACCGCCGACGACACCGGGCTACGCCAGTGGCAGACCGACCACCACCGCTCCGGAGCGGTCAGCGTTTACACCTACGACCAGGGCAACCGCCTGACCAAGGCGACGAACGTCGACGGCAAGACCTACGAGTACACCTACGACAGCAATGGCAACCGGGGCACGGTAAAGGTGGACGGGGCGACCACCCAGTCACTCACCTTCAACGCCGCCAACCAGATCACCAGCTCCGGCTACAGCTACGACGGTGCCGGTAATCAGAAGACCGGCTCGGCCGCGCGTTCGTTCGCGTACAACGCGGCCGAGCAGCTGCTCAGCGGCAAGGACGCCAAGGGCGGGGCGATCACCTGGGATTACAGCGGCTCCGACCAGGTCGAGCTGGGCTGGAAGGACACCGTGGACTTCGACCACCGGTACTTCTACGGTCTGGCCGACGGCACCGGTCAGCCGGCGCTGCAGAGCTACACGGTGCCCAGCTCCTACAGCCGGCACTACGTCGAGCGGGACGGCTCGGGCGCCCCGTTGGGTTTCCGCGCCAAAACCAACGGTGTCTTCCACCACTGGTTCTACGTCCTGGACGGCCTCGGTTCGGTAGTCGGCCTGATCAAGCACGACGGGACGCTCGCCGCCAGCTACACCTACGACCCGTACGGCAACGTGGTGAAGAGCAGCGGCGGCACCGACGAGGTCGAGGAGAACGCGCTGGGCTACGCAGGTGGCCTCCGGCACGACGACCTCACCAAGATGGGCAAGCGCTGGTACGACCCGGCGACCGGCCGGTTCACCCAGCAGGACCGACTCAACCTCATCGGTGACCCGGCCAACGGCAACCGGTACGCGTACGCGGGTGCGAACCCGGTGACCAACGTGGACCCGGCCGGTCTCGCGACCCAGACCATCGGCGGCGAACTCTGCTACTACGTCTGCCTCAGCCTCGGCTGGTCCTGGGACGACGAGGGCGACTCGGGGGCGGTCGTCGGGCTCGGTGCGGGTCAGGGCGGCTCCTTTGGGTACTCGGAGAGCACCGGAACGGTCGATGAGGGTGCCAGTGCGACCGCCGAATGCAGTCTCGGGTCGTTCAGCGTCGGGGTCAGCGAGTCCTTCTCCACCGGCGAGGACGACTACTCGGCTGGCTTCGGCAGCCCCAGCGGCGCCTCCTGCTCGGCCGGTGTGCAGTACCAGTTCTGACCGCAACAGGGACCGTGAAGGAGGAGTCATGCCGTGGTTGGCGGTGACCGGAGGTGGTGGCGGCACTGAGTGGCCGACCTGGGCCATCGTGCTGTTTCTCATCGCGTTCGTGCTGGTCGGCGTCTTCGTGCTGATCAAGCGTCGGGGCCGGTGACGTCCCGCGAACCGGCGGGTGCGGGGCTCCGGGGTAACCCGGGGCCCCGCACCACCCCCGTGCCGGCCGCGCCGAACCCGTGGACCTCACGGGCGTACCGCCTGCGCTGGGGAGCCGGCCTGGCCACCGCGGCCGCGCTGGTCGCCTTCGCGGTCGCGCCGTGGGGCGCCGGGGCCTCGCCCCAGCCGTCGAACGTCGGGGCGACCGGCCCGTCCGGCACCGTCGACCCGGTCGGCCCGGGGCAGGTCTCGGACCCGTCTTACGGCCCGCCACCGGCCAGCGGCACGGGCCGGGACCCGCTCACCCCGGCCGAACTGGACCTTGCCCGCTCCCTCGACGACAGCGGCGGCGGCCCGCTGGCCGGCGCCGAGGACGTCACCGGCGCAGTGGGCGGCGAACAGCTCTCCGTCGAGCTGGTCGCGCGCCGGCCGGACGGGCATCGTCGGGCGGCGCTCTACACCTACGACTACCGCACCGATCGGTTGGTGAAGCAGGTGGTCGACCTTACCGCCGGTCGGCTGGAGGGCAGCTACGTCGCTGCCGAGATGCAGCCGCCGACGGTGCCGCGGGAGGTCCGTGTGGCCCTGGACCTGCTGCTGGCCGACCCCCTCGGTGAGCGGTTGCGCACCCGCTACCGGGAGTTGGCCGGCCGGCCCCTCACGGCTCCCGACCAGCTCGCGGTGACCGCACAGACCTACCTGTCCCCGGCCGGGAAGGGTGCCGCCGCGAGCTGCGGGCGACACCGTTGCGTCCAGCTCATCACCCAGCTCCCGGACGGCCCGTTCGTGGATGTCACCGATCTCGTCGTCGACCTGTCCGGACGCACGGTCGTCCGGCTCAGCTGAGGCAGGCAGCGTGTTCCCATCCCGATCCGTACCGGCCGCCGCGACGGCCGCACTGTTGCTGGCCACCGCCGGGACGCTGCTGGCCGGCCCGCCGACCGCCGGGCGGGCCGCCGACCCGGCACCGGACTGCGGCACGTCCGGGCTGGTACGGGAGACGTTGCCGAACGGCACCCGCTGGCAGCTCTGCTGGCACGTCGACCCGAAGACCGGCCTGGTGCTGGAGCAGGTGGCGGTCCGGGCGCGGGGCGCCGCCAGCGCGGTCCGGGTGCTCGGCTCGATCACCATGGCCCAGCTCAACGTCCCCTACGACTCGGGCACCAACGAGTGGAACGACATCACCTCGTACGGCTTCGGCGGCGACCGGATGCAGACGCTGACCGGCGAGGACTGCCGGGGCGGGTCGCGGCGACCGGCGGCGACCGGCGCCGGCCCGGCCGGCAACCGGGTGCTCTGCGTGAGCGAGGAGCGCAGCGGCCCGGCGTTCCGGCTCAACGACGAGGCGACCGCCGAGACCTTCTCCGAGCAGGGCGACGATCTGGTGCTGCGGACCTACTCCAAGGTGGGCTGGTACGAGTACGTCAACGAGTACCGGCTCAGTGACGACGGGGTGATCTCGGTGGGTCTGGGCGCGACGGGCGACCTCTCCCCGTACGACTTCTCCGGACCGACGGACGGGTGGCCGGTGGGCGCGGGGGAGAGTGACCACGCGAGCAGCCATCACCACAGCGCGTTCTGGCGGGTCGACTTCGACCTGGACGGGCGGGGCGGCGAACGGGTGGAGCAGTACGACACCGCGCCGACCGGGGAGCGGGGCCGTCGCTCGGCGATCCTGGCCACCACCCGGACGCCGATCGCCACCGAGGCGACCGCGACCCTGGCCAACCGTCGGTGGTGGCGGGTGGTCAGCCCGACCAGCCTCAACGGCGATGGGCACGAACGGTCGTACCAGCTGGCGTTGACCGGTGGGGACAGCTACGAGTCCCACCCGGAGACGGTCCCGGACGTCACTTTCACCGAGTATCGCGAGTGCGAGAAGTTCGCCACCTTCAACACCGATCCGGAGTGCCAGGCCCGGACCATCCTCGACTACACCAACGGCGAGACGCTGACCGATCCGGTGCTCTGGGTCCGGGTCGGCTACCACCATGTGCCCAGGGACGAGGACCAGAGCCCGATGCCGGTGCACTGGCAAGGTTTCCAGTTGCTGCCCCGGGACATGTTCGCCACCAATCCGATTGGGCCGACCGCCCGCGCCACGATCAACGGACGCCCCTGACCGGCCGGCACGAGGGGCCGGGCCGACCGCCGGGACCTGGCGGTCGGCCACACCGCGCACCGCCGCCGGGTGGGCACCGGCCACCTGGACCGGCGCCGGCCCGCGTGGCACCATGCCGCGGATGGAGACCGAGCAGCGGACCGTGACGGCGAACGGCATCACCCAGGGGGTACGGGTGGCCGGCCCGCCGGACGGCGTACCGGTGCTGCTGATCCACGGCAACTGCTCGTCCGCGCTGTTCTGGGAGCCGCTGGTCCGGCGGCTGCCGGCGACGCTGCGGGTGGTCGCCCCCGACCTGCGGGGGTACGGCGACAGCGAGACCGCCCCGGTGGACGCCACCCGGGGTCTGCGGGACTTCGCCGACGACGTGGCCGCGCTGCTGGACGACCCGACGCTCTTCGGCTCGGCCGACGCCCGACCAGTGGTGGTCGGGCACTCCCTCGGCGGCGGGGTGGCGATGCGGCTGCTGGTCGACCACCCGCACCGGGTCGGCGCGCTGCTGCTCGCCGCGCCGGTCTCGCCGTACGGCTTCGGGGGCACCCGTGACCTGGCCGGTACCCCCACCACGCCGGACTTCGCCGGCACCGGCGCCGGCACGGCGAACCCGGACTTCGTGGCCCGACTGGCCGCCGGCGACCCGGGCGCCGACGCCCCGGCCAGCCCGCGCGCCGTGCTGCGAGCCACCTATGTGGCCGAACCGGCGTCGCTGGGCACCGACGAGGAACTGCTGCTGGACAGCCTGCTCTCCACCGCCACCGGGGACGACAACTACCCCGGCACGGCGACGCCCTCGGCGAACTGGCCGGGCACCGCACCGGGGAACCGCGGGGTGCTCAACGCGCTCGCGCCGACCTTCTTCCGGCTCGCCGACGAGCTGGTGGCCGTCCCGGACAAGCCTCCGATCACCTGGGTACGCGGTGACGCCGACGTGATCGTCTCGGACACCTCGCTGTTCGACCTGGCGTACCTGGGCTCGTTGGGTGTGCTGCCCGAGTGGCCCGGTGCCGAGGCCTGCCCGCCGCAGCCGATGGTCGGCCAGACCCGGGCGGTGCTGGAGCGGTACGCGGCGGCCGGCGGCGCGTACCACGAGGTGGTCCTGCCGGGCTGCGGGCACAGCCCGCACCTGGAGCGGCCTGCGGAGTTCGTCTCGGAGCTGCTGGCGCTGACCGTGCGCTGAGCGTGGGCCCGGCCGAGACGGGCAGCCGCCGACGTCGTGGGTGAAATATGCCACGGCGTCTCGACAACCGAGCGTCACGTGGCAGACTCGCGCGCATAGCCTTAGCGGCCGTTCAGTGGTCGTGCGGAGTGTCTGGGGAGGCCGGTCGTGGCGCGCGAGTTCAGCACCGTGGGTGTGGTGGGGCTGGGCACCATGGGTGCCGGCATCGTCGAGGTCTTCGCCCGCAACGGCATCGACGTGGTGGCGGTCGAGATCTCCGAGCCGGCGTTGGAGCGCGGCCGGGCCACGCTCACCGGCTCCACCGACCGGGCCGTCGCCAAGGGCAAACTCGCAGCGGCGGACCGGGACGCGCTGCACGAGCGGGTGCACTTCGCCGTCGGTCTGGACGCGCTGCACTCCGTCGACCTGGTGATCGAGGCGGTGCCCGAGCACCTCGACCTCAAGCAGCGCATCTTCGCGGAGCTGGACCGGGTCTGCCACCCGGAGGCCATCCTGGCCACGAACACGTCGTCGCTGAGCGTCACCGAGATCTCGGTCGCCACCACCCGGCCCAACCAGGTGATCGGCATCCACTTCTTCAACCCGGCACCGGTGATGAAGCTGGTCGAGGTGGTCCGCACCGTGGTCACCGCCCCCGAGGTGGTCGCCGACGTGGAGGCGCTCTGCACCCGGCTCGGCAAGGTCGACGTCACCATCAACGACCGGGCCGGCTTCATCGCCAACGCACTGCTGTTCGGCTACCTCAACCACGCGGTCGGCATGTTCGAGTCGCACTACGCGACCCGGGAGGACATCGACGCCGCCATGAAGCTCGGCTGCGGCCTGCCGATGGGCCCGCTGGCGCTGATGGACCTGATCGGCCTGGACACCGCGTACGAGATCCTGGACACCATGTACCGGCGCGGCGGGCGGGACCGCCGCCACGCCCCGGTGCCGCTGCTCAAGCAGATGGTCACGGCGGGGCTGCTCGGCCGCAAGTCCGGGCGGGGCTTCTACACCTACGAGCGGCCGGGATCGCCGGTCGTCGTACCGGACGAGGCGACGCCGCTGGCCGCGGAGGCCGCGCTCGCCGACGGCGCGCGCGCCATCGCGAAGGTCGGCGTGGTCGGCTCCGGGACGATGGCCACCGGGATCATCGAGGTCTTCGCGAAGGCGGGCTACGAGGTCGTCTCGGTGACCCGGGGCATGGAGAAGTCCGCGACGGTCTGCGAGGCGGTGAAGACCTCACTGAACAAGGGCGTGGTCCGGGGCAAGCTCGCCGAGGCCGACCGGGACGCCGCGCTCGGCCGGATCAGCTGGTCGGCCACGCTCGACCACCTCGCCGACGTCGACCTGGTGGTCGAGGCGGTGGTCGAGGAGTTGAGCGTGAAGAAGGCGCTCTTCGCCAGCCTCGACGAGATCTGCAAGCCGGGCGTGGTGCTGGCCACCACCACCTCCTCGCTGCCGGTGATCGACGTGGCGATGGCCACCCACCGGCCGGCCGACGTGGTGGGCCTGCACTTCTTCAACCCGGCGCCGATCATGCCGCTGGTCGAGGTGGTACGCACCATCCGCACCTCGCCGGAGGCCACCGCGACGGCCCGGGCGGTCTGTGCCGCGCTGGGCAAGACCGGTGTGGTCTGCGGCGACCGGTCCGGGTTCATCGTCAACGCGCTGCTCTTCCCGTACCTCAACGACGCGGTGAAGATGCTGGAGGCCAGCTACTCCACCGCCGACGACATCGACCACGCCATGAAGCTGGGCTGCGGCTACCCAATGGGCCCGTTCGAGCTGCTCGACGTGGTCGGGCTGGACGTCTCGCTGGCCATCCAGCGCGAGCTGTACCTGGAGTTGCGCGAGCCGGGCTTCGCTCCCGCGCCCCTGTTGGAGCACCTCGTCACCGCCGGCTACCTGGGCCGCAAGGCCCGCCGGGGATTCCGCGACCACTCGCACCGCTGACGGGTCAACGCCCGACGGTCGCCGCGGCGTCTGCAGGGTGTGACCTTCGAGGAGTACGTCAGCAGCCGCGGGCCGGCGCTCGTCCGGCTGGCCCGGCTGCTCACCGGTGACGAGCACCGCGCCGAGGACCTCACGCAGGACGTGCTGGCGCGTGCGTACGTGCACTGGCGCAGGATCTCCCGGGCCGACCGGCCGGACGTGTACGTGCGCCGGATGCTGGTCAACGCCAACAATTCCTGGTGGCGTCGCCGGTCCAGCCGTGAACTGGCCACCGACGCCTTCGCCGACCGGCCGCAGCGCGGCGACCTCGGTGGCGAGGTCGCCGACCGGGATGAGATGTGGCGGTTGATCCGCAGCCTGCCCGACCGTCAGCGGGCGGTGCTGGTGCTGCGTTACTACGAGGACCTCGACGACGCGACGATCGCCCAGATCCTGGACTGCTCGCCGGTCACCGTCCGCACCCACGCAATGCGGGCGTTCGCCAACCTCCGGGAGCGCTGCGGTGCTCCGACCATGAACGGGAGCCGGCCGTGATCGATCTCGACGAGCGGATCGTCCAGACCCTGCGCGAGCGCGCCGAGGGGGACGTGGACGCCGGCCGGCTGTTGCGGGGCTCCCGGGCCCGGGGCCGCCGCCGGCAACTGCACCGCCGGGTCGCCGCGGGCACCGCGCTGGCGTTGGTCGGTGTCCTCGGCTTCGTCGCGGTGCCGGGGACGGGAATCGACGGGCTGACCAGCCGACTGCCCTGGAGCGCCGGCGCGCCGAGCGAGGCCACGCCGGTGCCGCCGCGCGCCGACGGTGTGCCCGGAGCCGCCGCCGAACCGACGCTGGTCGGTAGCGATCCGCAGGTGCTGCACTTCGGCCTCGACCCGGCCAAGGCCCGCTATCTGGGCTGGGCGGCCTTCAGGGCCAACGTCGAGTCGGTACGGCTGAGCGTAGGGGACGGCCAACCGGTGTATGTCGAGGCGGCCACTTCGGTGGAGCTGCTGTCCAGCAGCGTCTCGTTCGGCAGCGTCGAGCTTGCGGTGGGCAAGCCGCGGACGGAGATCTTCGATGGCACGAGCCAGCCGGCGACCGGTCCCGCCAGTGGGCTGGTCAAGTCGTGGCAGCCCGCGCCGGGCCTGTACGCCCGTGCCGTCATCCTGCAGGGCGGCCGGGCCGAGTTGGAGCGGGCGGTCGATGCGCTGCGCTGGAACGAGGCCCGCTGGTGCGCCGTGCCGCTGCGCCTCGGCGCCGTGCCCGAAGGCGCGACGATCGCTTCCTGCTCGGTCGACGTCAGCTCGTACCCGAGACTGGTCACCTCGGATCTCAACATTCGGCGGGCGGCGTCGGAGTACATGTTCGTGAGCTACCGCTTCGCGATCGGGGCCGGCACCCGTACCGCGG
Organism: Micromonospora vulcania; assembly: GCF_042658605.1. Classification (NCBI taxonomy): domain Bacteria; kingdom Bacillati; phylum Actinomycetota; class Actinomycetes; order Micromonosporales; family Micromonosporaceae; genus Micromonospora; species Micromonospora vulcania. The sequence continues at coordinate 73,225 of NZ_JBHSQS010000018.1, forward strand.
GGAACCGGACCATCGCCGGTCGGCCGGCGCTCTTCTCGGGGACGGGCAAGCTGGAGTTGCTCGGCATTCCCAGGACCGAGGTGCTCGCCAACTACGACTGGCTGGGACCCGGCGACACGCATCCGTTCGAGGTCACCGGGTCGGACGCGACGACGCGCTTCACCGAGGCGGACGCGACGACCGTGCTGGCGGGAGCGCGGATCATCGAGGACCCGACGCGGCCGCAGAACTGGAAGTGAGCGCCGCCGCCGGCCGGACCGCCCGCGAGGCTGGTCCGCCCGACGGAACGTACGCTTGGTCATTGTGAGCCCTCGTCGTAACCGCCCCCGCCGGGACGAGACCGCCAACCTGGACGACGATCGGGTCCGGCAGGGCGTCGCCTCGGTGCAGCAGTGGACCGACGGCGCCTGGCAGGTACGCGGAATCGGCGCGGGCGCGTCGGTCAAGACGTACCGTTGCCCCGGTTGTGACCAGGAGATCCGACCCGGGGTGGCGCACCTGGTGGCCTGGCCGGCGGACGGCCTGGGTGATCTGACCGACCGGCGGCACTGGCACAGCGGCTGCTGGCGGGCCCGGGACCGGCGTGGGCCGGCCGTGCAGCGCGGCCGGAGTGCCCCGCGCTACGGCTGAGCGATCTGGATCACCCTGTTCGTGCCCGGGCGGGCGGCGGCGGCGACTTCGCGACAGACTTGACCGGTGAGCACAGCGATCCGCGCGTCGTCGATCCTGCCCGGCCGCCGGGAGGACATCGAGCTGCACACTGCCGACGGTCTGCGGCTGGTCGGCGAGCTGGCCCTGCCGGCCGACCGGCCGCCGGTGGCCACCCTCGTCTGCCTGCACCCGCTGCCCACCCACGGCGGGATGATGGACAGCCACGTGTTCCGCAAGGCGGCCTGGCGGCTGCCCGCGCTGGCCGATCTTGCCGTGCTCCGGTTCAACACCCGGGGGACCAGCAGCGTGCGCGGCACCAGCGAGGGGGCCTTCGACAACGCCGTCGGCGAGCGCTTCGACGTGGCCGCCGCGATCGAGTACGCCGAGTTCGCCGAGCTGCCGAACATCTGGCTGGTCGGCTGGTCGTTCGGCACCGACCTGGCGCTGAAGTACGGCTGCGACCCGGCGATCGCGGGAGCGATCCTGCTCTCCCCGCCGCTGCGTTTCTCGGCCCCGGCGGACCTGGCCACCTGGGCCGGCTCGGGTCGGCCGCTGGTGGCCCTGGTGCCGGAGTTCGACGACTACCTGCGCCCGGCCGAGGCCCGGGAGCGGTTCGCCGCGGTGCCGCAGGCCGAGGTGGTCGGGGTGCCCGGCGCCAAGCACCTCTGGGTGGGTGACGCCGAGACGGTGCTCGACGAGATCGTCCGTCGGGTGAACCCGGCGGTCGCAACGCCGCTGCCGACGACGTGGGACGGCCCGATGCAGACCGGCGACGTCAGCGCGTACGCCGACCGGACCGTCGCCTCGTTCGCCGACACGCCGGTGCCCGGCCCGCTCGCCGACTGACCCTGGCGGCACCCAGGTCGGCGGTCAGCTCGGCGCTCGGGTCCGCTCAGCTCGGGTCCGCTCAGCTCGGGTCCGCTCAGCGGGTCTCCTGGCGGGGGAGCACCACCTCACGCAGGATCAGTTGCAGCGCGGCCACCGTGGGGATCGCGATCAGCGCGCCCACCACGCCCAGCAGCGCCACCCCGAGCAGCGCGGCCAACAGGGCCGCCACCTCGTTGACCTCCACCGAGCGCCGCATCACCTTCGGGTAGATCAGGTAGTTCTCCACCTGCTGATAGATCAGGAAGAACACCGCGCAGGCGATGCCGGTCGGCAGGTCGGCGGCGAAGCCGACCAGGCTCACGATGACCGCGCCCAGGGTGGCGCCGATCTGCGGGATCAGGTCGGTCACCGCGACCACCACGGCCAGCGCGAAGGGGTACGGCAACCCGACGATCAGCGCGAACACGAAGGTGGTCGCGCCGGCCAGTACCGCGATGCTCAGCGCCCCGACCATGTACGCGCCGACCTTGGCCAGGATCTCGTCACCGATCAGCTGCACCCGCTCCCGGCGCGACCGGGGCACCAGCGCGTACCCCAGGGTGCGCAGCCGGTTGAAGTACGCCAGGAAGTAGATGGTCAGCACCAGCACGGTCAGCGTCCGGAACACCGTGCCGAAGATCAATTGGGCGCCACCGAGCACCCCACCGAGCGCCCGGCTCAGCGTGTCCGCGTTCGCCGCGCCCTGCGCCCGCTCCACCAGGTCGTACCGCTCCACCAGGTCGTTGACCGTCGGATTGCGGCGCAACTCCTCGACGTAGCTGGGCACCTGGTCGATGAACTGCCCGGACTGGGTCACGATCGGCGGAACCAGCGCCACCACCCCGCCGCAGAGCAGCAGCACCACGGTCAGCGTCACCACCGCCACCGCCAGGCCGTGCGGCAACCCCCAGCGGCGTAGCCGGGCCACCGCCGGGTAGAGGCCGACCGCGAGGAAGAGTGCGATCACCACCAGCACGAGGATCCCGCCGGCGTTGCGGACACCCAGATAGAGGGTGTACGCCAGCAGCACGCCGAGCGCGCCGGTGAAGCCGACCAGGAAGCTACTGCGCCGCAGCGGCCGCCCCGGCGTACCGAACCGCCCGGAAGGTACGGCCGGCGGCTCGTCCGCGTCGACGCCCGGCAGGGGGACCGGTACCGGGAGCGGTGTGTCGGCTCGTGGTGTGTCGGCTCGTGGTGTGTCGGCTCGTGGTGTGTCGGCTCGTGGTGTGTCGGCTCGTGGTGACTCGGCCGGCGGGAGGCCGGGCGTGGCGTCCGGGTCGTCGGCCGGCGGATCGTGCTGCGGCACGAGGACCTCCCGGGTCAGGCGGTGGGTCGACGGGTGGTGGCGACGAACGCCCGCCAGGCGGCCGGCGCGAAGACCAGCGCCGGGCCGGACGGATCCTTGCAGTCCCGCACGCCGACCACCTCGGGCAGATTGTCCGCCACCTCGACGCAGTCGCCGCCGCTCACGCCGCTGCGGGTCGACTTGCGCCACTTGGCGCCGATCACGTGCATGACGTCACAACTTCCTTCATCAGCTCGATCGACCGCTGGCGGGACAGAGCGCCATTCCTGATCATCTCCCAGCGAGCCAGCAGCGTAGCCACTTCATGGTCGCCATCGACCACTAGCCCGTCAATGTGGTGCTCCAGGCGCCCACGTTCCGCCGGCTGCTCATCGACCCGCCGCCGGCTCCCACCGTTACCGGTGCCTCCCGCCCCGCTGGCGTCCGACAGCTTTGATCACTTTGTCCTGAGTAGTTGCGGCGAGCCTTCTGCAACTACTCAGGACAAAGTGATCTTGCGTCGTGGGGTGGGCGGTCAGTCCTTTTCGGCGGTGACCTTGCTGGGCTTGGCGCTGCGCTCGTCCGTGGTGACCGTGCTGGGCTTGGCGCTGCGCTCGTCCGTGGTGACTGTGCTGGGCTTGGCGCTGCGCTCGTCGGTGGTGGGCTTGCTGGGCCGCTTGCCGTTCTCGCCGGTGCTCGTGATCTTGGTCGGGGTGGCGCCCCGGCCGCCCTCGCCCGGAACGGCGGCAACCGTCGGCTCGCCGTCCACCGCGGCGCCGGACGCCCCGTCGTCGACGGTGGTCACCGGCTCGGCCACCGGCCGGGTCGTGGTCTGCCCGGATTCCGCCGCCGGCTGCTCGGCCTCGGTCGGCTCGGCCTTGGGCCCGGCGAGGCTCTGCAACTGCAGCTCGGCCACCTGCCGCTGGAGCTCGTCGGACTCCTGCCGGGACTTCCAGGTCTCCTGCCGCAGGTCGGCGAGCTGCTGCTGGGCCTGGGCGATCTCCAGCATCACCTGGGCGAGCTGTTGCCGGCCGGCCGCCGACTCCTGCTGGGTGGCCGCCAGGTGCTGCTGGGTGGTGGCCAGGTGCTGCTGCGTGGTGGCCGCGTACTCCTCGAACTGCCGGCGGGAGGCCGCCACGTGCTCGTCGGCCTTGCGGCGCTTGTCGGCGGCCTCGGTCTCGGCCTGGCGCAGCAGTTCCGTGGACTCCTCCTCGGCCCGCTGACGCAGCGTCAGAGCGTCCTGCTCGGCAGCCTGACGGACCGCCTCGGCACCCTGCTCGATCTCGTTCTTGCGGGTCGAGTAGTCGGTCTCCAACTCGTCCCGGCGGGTGGTGAAGCCCGTCTCCAGCTCCTGCTGGCGGTCGGTGAAGGTGGTCTCCAGCTCCTGCTGACGGCTGGCGAACCCGGTCTCCAGCTCCTGCTGGCGGGACTTGTGCTGGTTCTCCAGCTCGTCGCGGCGCTTCGCGAACTCCTGCTCGGCCGCCGCCCGTCGCTGGGCCAACTCCCGGTCGGCCGCTTCCCGCCGGGAGTTGACCTCCTGCTCCACCCCGGCCCGCCAGGCGCCCAGCTCCTGCTGGGTCTGCGCCCGGGAGTGCTGCACGTACGCCTCGGTCTCGCTGCGCATCCGCTGCACGTACGACTCGGTCTCGGCGCGGCTGCGCTTGGTCGACTCGGTGGCCTGCGTGGTCAGCCGCTCGGCCTCCTGCTGTGCCTTGGCTCGGGTGGCTCGGCCGGCCATCGACGCGTCGTCGATGATCTGCTTGGCCTCGTGCTGCGCCTTGGCGTGCGTGGCCCGCCCTGCCTCGGTCGCCGTGTCGGTGAGCCGCTTGGCCTCCTGCTGGGCCTTGGCGTGCACCTCCTTGGCGGCCTCGCGCAGCTCGCTGGCCTCCTGCCGGGCGGTGGTCAGGGCCTCGCGGGCCGCCTCGCGCAGCTTGGTGGACTCCTGCTGCGCCCGGGTGTGGATCTCCTTGGCGGTGTCCCGTAGCTGGGTGGCCTCCTGCTGGGCCTTCGCCAGCGCGTCCTCGGCTGTCTTGCGCAGCTTCGCCGACTCGTCCTTGGCCGCCTGAAGGGTCGCGTCCGCCTCCGCGCGCCGGGCGCTGGTGTGCCGCTCCTCCTCCGCGCGCCGCGCGGCGAGGGCGATCTCGAAATCCTTGAGGGCCCGCGCGGACTGCTCGCGGGCCTCCTCGATGATGTGCTCGGCCGCGGCGCGACGGGCCTCGATCTCCTCGTTCGCCGCGGAGAGGATCGACTCGGCCTGCTCCTCGGCGAGGACGAGGATCGACTCGACCCGGGGGCCGAGGTGCCGGAACGAGGCCCGGTCCACCACGCCGACCTGCTTGCGGACCTGGGCGAGATCCCGCTGGAGCACCTCGACCTGGCCAGCGAGCTTGTGGATCTGTGTATAGGCCTGTTCGCGTTCGGCGGCGAGGGTCGCGATCTCATGCTCGGCACGCGCGACGTACCGGTCAACCTGTCGTTTCGCGTAACCCTTCAGAGCGGACTCGAAGCTGGGCTCCGTGGTCACGTCCCCGCCGAGTGCGAACAGTTCCTCGCCGTGCGACATGCCCCCATCCTCACACGCATCGGGCCCTGCTGGGGCGATACGGACGGCGCTTCTGGGACCTAGTTCACTCTCTTCGCAGCGCGGGATGCCAAGGAGTGGGAAACGCACACGGCGCGAGGTCACACCGGTCACCCGGTGTCACCTCGCGCCGTCGATGCCCCGATCTGACGCCTCGCGTCAGCCGGCGGTCTCCGCAGTCACCCGCTCCTGACCGCCGTCGGCCTTCTTGGCCTCCGGCTTGGCTGCGGGGGCGGCCGCCGGCGGCACGCCGGGAACGATGCCGGCGAGCCCGGAGAGCATCTGGCCGAGCTGCGAGGTGACCGCGTCCTTCTGCCGGGTGAGGTCCTCGACCTCGCGGCGGGCGGCCTGCGTGGTCAGCTCCGCCTCGGTGCGAGCCTCGCTGAGCAGGCGCTGCGACTCGGCCTTGGCCTCGTTGAGCGTCTTCTCGGAGTGCGCCTTGGCCTTGTCGACCGTCTCGGCGGCGCTGCGCTCCGACTCGACCCGACGGGCCTCGGCCCGCTGCTCGATCTCCTTGGCCCGCTCCTGCGCGGCCCGGGCACGCTGCTCGGCCTCGCTGACCATCTTCTGGGTCTGCGCGACCTGCGCGGCGTGCCGCTCGGACTCCTCGCGCTCGGCCTTCTCACGCCGCTCGGCGAGCTGCAGCTCCAGAGCCTGCAGGTCCTTGTCGCGCTTGTCCCGCGCGTCGGTGAGCAGCTTGGTCGCCTCGGCCCGCTTCTCCTCGGCCTCCCGCGCGGCCTTCGAGCGGTGCTGGGTGATCTCCCGTTCGGCGGTGGCCCGGAGGGTCGCCACCTCCCGCTCGACGGTCGACTTCAGCTCGGCCACCTCGTGCGCGGTGACGGTACGCAGCTGCTTGGTCTCACGGTCGGCGTCGGCGCGCAGCGTGTCGGCCTCGCGGCGGGCCTGCACCCGGACCTCGGCGGCCTCGCGCTCGGCGGCGGTACGCAGGTTGCCGGCCTCGCGCTCGGCGCTGGCCTTCATCGCGGCGGCCTCGGCGCGGGCCTTGTCGGTGATCTCCCGGGCCTCGAGGCGGGCGGCGGAGAGGATGCCCTCCGACTCGCGCTTGGCCTCGTTGCGGTGGTCGTTGGCCTGCTCCTCGGCGAGCCGGAGGATCTGCTCAACGCGGGTGCCGAGGCCGGAGAGGGTGGGCCGGCTGTTCTCTTCGAGCTGCTTGTTCGTGTCGGTGAGCTTCTGCTCCAGCGCGCTCATGCGCTGTTCGGCTTGGCGGAGTCGACGCTGGGCGTCGTTCATCCGCTGCTCGGCCTCGGCACGGGCCTGCTCGGACTGGGTCAGCGCGGCGGTCATCCGGCCGATGAAGTCATCGACCTGATGCGTGTTGTACCCGCGCAGGCCGACGGTGAAATCTGGCTGCGAGTTCGCGTTATCGAAGAACGCGAGAGGGGAGGACTGCTGCTGGGGCATTGGGACATACTGGCAGACGCCCCAGGGTGCTTCGCAAGAGCGGTACGAAGCTTTCGTGTCCTCTTTACATGGTCAACTACCGCCCTCGGCGAGGCCGGACCAATCGGCGATCTTGGCAGGTCCCGGGCGGGTCGGACGCCACGGAGCGTGACGCGGAAAAGGGCCACGGGGTTCGCCCGCGGCCCTTTGTTCGATCCGGGTGGGTATCCCGCAATTGGGGGTGGAAGAACAATGGCCGTTCACCGCATTGGCCATCGGGTGCTCATCCGTCCGGCCGGTGCCCCGGTCAGTGCCCCCGGAACCGGTTGATCGCGTCCTCGTGCCGGGCCCGCAGCTCGCCGTCGCGTACGCCCAGCCCGTCGGTGGGGGCGAGGCAGCGTACGCCGACCTTGCCCTGGTGGGCGTTGCGGTGCACCTCGTACGCGGCCTGGCCGGTCTGCTCCAGGGGGTAGGTGCGGGACACCGTCGGGTGCACCTTGCCGAGCGCCACGAGACGGTTGGCCTGCCACGCCTCGTGGTAGTTGGCGAAGTGGCTGCCGATGATCCGCTTGAGGTGCATCCACAGGTAGCGGTTGTCGAACTGGTGCTGGTAACCGCTCGTGGAGGCGCAGGTCACGATGGTGCCGCCGCGCCGGGCCACATAGACGCTCGCGCCGAAGGTCTCCCGGCCGGGGTGCTCGAAGACGATGTCCGGGTCCTCGCCGCCGGTCAGCTCACGGATCCGCTCGCCGAAGCGCCGCCACTCGTCCGGGTCCTGGGTCTCTTCGTCCTTCCAGAACCGGAAGCCCTCGGCCGCTCGGTCGATGACCAGCTCCGCGCCCATCCGGCGGCACAGCTCGGCCTTCTCCGGCGAGGAGACGACACAGACGGGGATCGCGCCGCCGTTCAGCGCCATCTGGGTGGCGTACCCTCCGAGCCCGCCGGACGCCCCCCAGATCAGCACCACGTCGCCCTGCTTCATGTTGGCGCCGTGGTGCGAGACCAGTTGCCGGTAGGCGGTGGAGTTGACCAGCCCCGGGCTGGCCGCCTCCTCCCAGGTCAGGTGCCGAGGCTTGGGCATCAGCTGGTTGGCCTTGACCACGGCCAGCTCGGCCAGCCCGCCGAAGTTGGTCTCGAAGCCCCAGATCCGCTGCTGCGGGTCGAGCATGGTGTCGTCGTGCCCGGCCGCGTCCTCCAACTCCACGGACAGACAGTGCGCCACCACCTCGTCGCCGGGCGCCCACCGGGTCACCCCCGGGCCGGTACGCAGCACCACGCCGGCCGCGTCCGAGCCGACCACGTGGTACGGCAGGTCATGTCGGCGGGTCAGCTCGGAGATCCGGCCGTAGCGCTGGAGGAACTTGAAGGTGGACACCGGCTCGAAGATGCTGGTCCACACCGTGTTGTAGTTGATCGCGCTGGCCATCACCGCGACCAGCGCCTCGCCCGGCCCGAGTTCCGGCGTCGGCACCTCCTGCACGTGCAACGCCTTGCGCGGGTCCTTGTCCCGGGCGGCCATGCCGTCGAACATCCGGGCCTCTTCGGCGCGTACGACCACGCCCCGGTAGCTGTCCGGAACGGGCAGCGCGGCTACGCCGGCCAGCTCGCGGTCCGGGTCGCTCGATTCCTCCGCCGCCATGATCGCTTCGAGGATGTCCTGCACGGTGACCTCCGGTTCGTCCGCACCCGCACGGGCCCGGGTGCTGCCATCGTCGGCGCCGGTGGGCACGACCGCCATGTCGGCATTCGACACATCCGGCACCGGTCGCGCTCCTGTGGGGCCGGACGTTACTGAACGGTAGCTAGAGCCGGAAGTCCTCTGTGAAAAACTGCATCGGCCGATGCGTGAAGGTGTCCGGCCACCCCGCCAACCGCGCACTGACGTGCTCGCGGGGGGCCTGCGCGATGTTAGGAAGGGCCCCTTCCTATACGCGAGGCGATAAGAAGGAGCCCTTCCTTGCGCTAGTGGGTGGGGGCGGGTTCCACCAGTTCGACAAGGACGCCGCCGGCGTCCTTGGGGTGCACGAAGTTGATCCGGGAGTCCGCGGTGCCGCGCCGCGGGGCGTCGTAGAGCAGTCGCATCCCCCGCGCGCGTAGCGCCGCGCAGGCCGCGTCGATGTCCACCACGGTGTACGCGACCTGCTGCACTCCCGGCCCGTTGCGGTCCAGGAACCTGGCGATCGTCGACTCCGGGGTGAGTGGGGCGAGCAGTTGTACGCAGCCACCCTCGGTGGTCGGCCCGACGGCCAGCATCGCCTCCCGTACGCCCTGCTCGGCGTTGGTCTCGGTGTGTACGCAGCGCATCCCGAACGTCCGCTGGTAGAAGTCGATCGCGGCGTCCAGGTCGGCCACGGCGATCCCGACGTGGTCGATCTTGCGAAGCCCGATGTCTGTGACGTAGTCCGCACCGGGCTCGGCGGGGGAGTTCTCAGCCATGGCGCTAGTCTGACCGAACAATCGTTAAGGCGTACAGGTCGGCACCCCCCTCGGAGGCAGGTATGGCTTCGGTGATCGTCAGCGGCGCGCGGACCCCGATGGGGCGGCTGCTGGGCAACCTCAAGGACCTCCCGGCCACGAAGCTCGGCGGGATCGCGATCAAGGCGGCTCTGGAGCGGGCCGGTGTCGGCCCCGACCAGGTCCAGTACGTGATCATGGGGCAGGTGCTCCAGGCCGGTGCCGGCCAGATCCCGGCCCGGCAGGCGGCGGTCGAGGCCGGCGTACCGATGTCCGTGCCGGCGCTGACCATCAACAAGGTCTGCCTCTCGGGGCTGGACGCGATCGCGCTGGCCGACCAGCTCATCCGGGCCGGCGAGTTCGACATCGTGGTGGCCGGCGGCATGGAGTCGATGACCAACGCCCCGCACCTGCTGCTCGGGCAGCGCACCGGTTACAAGTACGGCGACGTGGTGGTCAAGGACCACATGGCGCACGACGGGCTCAGCGACGCCTGGGACTGCTGCTCGATGGGCGAGTCCACCGAGCGGCTCGGCACCAGGCACGGCATCTCCCGCGCCGAGCAGGACGCCTTCGCCGCGGCCAGCCACCAGCGGGCCGCCGCCGCGCAGAAGAACGGCCACTTCGCCGAGGAGATCACCCCGGTGCTGATCCCGCAGCGCAAGGGCGACCCGCTGGTGATCAGTGAGGACGAGGGGATCCGGCCGGACACCACGGCCGAGTCGCTGGCCAAGCTGCGCCCCGCGTTCACCAAGGACGGCACCATCACCGCCGGCAGTTCCTCGCCGATCTCGGACGGTGCCGCCGCCGTGGTCGTGATGAGCAAGGCCAAGGCCAAGGAGTTGGGGCTGACCTGGCTCGCCGAGATCGGTGCGCACGGCAACGTGGCGGGTCCGGACAACTCCCTGCACTCGCAGCCGTCCAACGCCATCAACCACGCCCTGAAGAAGGGCGGCCTCAGCGTGGCCGACCTGGACCTCATCGAGATCAACGAGGCGTTCGCCCAGGTCGGCATCCAGTCCACCCGTGACCTCGGGATCAACCCGGAGAAGGTCAACGTCAACGGCGGTGCGATCGCGCTCGGGCACCCGATCGGCATGTCCGGGGCCCGGTTGGTGCTCACCCTCGCGCTGGAGCTGAAGCGGCGCGGTGGCGGCACCGGTGCGGCGGCGCTCTGCGGCGGTGGCGGCCAGGGCGACGCTCTGATCATCCACGTTCCGGAAAGTGCAGCGCGGGTCAAGTGAGCGAAGCGGTTGAGCACGTCCCGGCGGCGGGCGCCACGTCGGTGCGCCGCAGTCGGGACGTACCGCTGCTGGTCGAGCGGGCCCGCACGGGTGATCCCCGGGCGGTGGCCCGGCTGATCACGTTGGTGGAGAACGGCGACGCGCTGCTGCCGGAGATCGCCGCCGCGCTGGCGCCGTACGCCGGGCAGGCGCAGGTGGTGGGTCTGACCGGCTCGCCCGGGGTGGGCAAGTCGACCACCACCAACGAACTGGTCCGCGCGTTGCGCGAGCGCGGGCACCGGGTGGGCGTGTTGGCGGTCGACCCGTCCAGCCCGTTCACCGGCGGGGCGATCCTCGGCGACCGGGTACGCATGCAGGACCACGCCACCGACCCGGGCGTCTACATCCGGTCCATGTCCAGCCGTGGGCACCTCGGCGGGTTGGCCGCGGCGACCCCGCAGGCGGTCCGGGTGCTGGAGGGCGCGGGCTGCGACGTGGTGCTGGTGGAGACCGTCGGCGTCGGGCAGGCCGAGGTGGAGGTCGCCTCGCTGGCCGACACCACGCTGGTGCTGCTCGCCCCCGGCATGGGCGACGCGATCCAGGCGGTCAAGGCCGGCATCCTGGAGATCGCCGACGTGTTCGTGGTCAACAAGGCCGACCGGGACGGCGCCGACGCCACCGTCCGCGACATCCAGGGCATGATCGCCCTCGGCGAGCGCGGCCCGGGGCAGTGGCGACCGCAGGTGGTCCGCTCGGTCGCCGCGCGCGGCGAGGGCATCGACGACATCGCCGCCGCGATCGACAAGCACCGTGGCTGGCTGGTCGAGCACGGCGAGCTGCGCCGCCGTCAGGAGGCGCGGGCCGCCGCCGAGATCGAGGCCATCGCGCTCGGCGTGCTCCGCGCGCGGATCGGTTCGCTGCGCGACGGTACGGAGCTGACCACGCTCGCCGCCAAGGTCGCCGAGGGTACGAACGACCCGTACACGGCGGCCGACGAGCTGCTCGCCCAGTTGGGCACCTGACCGGTCCACTGCGGAACGACCCGGCTTAGTACGCTCGCACCGCCCCTCGGAACCCCGGGGGGCGGTGCGATGTTTGGGGAGATCATGACTGAGGACGCGACGCAGGCGCAGTCGGCGACAACGGCCCCGGTGACGGGCGGGACGAACACCGTCGACGACGACGTGCTGGAGAAGCTCGCGGTGAACGCCGCCCGGTCGGTGGACGGCGTGACCGACCTGGGTGGGGACGCGGCGCGGCTGTTCAACTCGGTGCTCGACAGGGTCGGCCTCGACTCGGTTGGCGACTCGACGCGCGGTGCCTCGGCGAAGGTCGTGAACGGCGGCGCGGTGATCGACATGGCGATCGTCATCGAGGCCGGCCGGACGGTGCCCGAGGTGAGCGAGGCGGTCCGCGTCGCGGTGACCGAGGCGGTCAAGGCGTACGGGCTGCGGGTGGACGCGGTCAACATCCGGGTCGACGACGTGTCGCTGAGCGAGCCGACCACCCCGCCGACCGCCTGATCCGAGGGGTTACCCGCTGGTACGGCCTTCCTTAGCGATCGTTCAGGAGTGGGCTCTACACTCGACGTGCAGTCGAGGACCTAGGAGGAGCCCTGCCCATGGACGCCGACGAGATCGCCGCCGGACGGGCGCGCTGGCAGGCCCGGTACGACGCCGCGCGCAAGCGGGACGCGGACTTCACCACGCTCTCCGGCATGCCCGTCGACCCGGTCTACGGGCCGCCGGAGGGCACCGCCTACCCGGGCTTCGAGCGGATCGGCTGGCCGGGCGAGTACCCGTACACCCGGGGTCTGCACCCGACCGGCTATCGCGGGCGGACCTGGACGATCCGGCAGTTCGCCGGCTTCGGCAACGCCCAGCAGACCAACGAGCGCTACAAGATGATCCTCGGTGCCGGCGGCGGCGGCCTGTCGGTCGCGTTCGACATGCCGACCCTGATGGGCCGCGACTCGGACGACCCGCAGGCGCTCGGCGAGGTTGGTCACTGCGGCGTCGCCATCGACACCGCCACCGACATGCAGGCGCTCTTCGAGGGCATCGACCTGGCCGGCGTCACCACCTCGATGACCATCTCCGGCCCGGCCGTGCCGGTGTTCTGCATGTACCTGGTCGCCGCCGAGCGGGAGGGCGTCGACCTGTCGACCCTGGACGGCACCCTGCAGACCGACATCTTCAAGGAGTACATCGCGCAGAAGGAGTGGCTCTTCGACCCCGAGCCGCACCTGCGCCTGATCGGCGACCTGATGGAGTACTGCGCCCAGGAGATCCCGCGCTACAAGCCGCTGTCGGTCTCCGGCTACCACATCCGCGAGGCCGGCTCGACCGCCGCGCAGGAGTTGGCGTACACCCTGGCCGACGGTTTCGGGTACGTGGAGCTGGGGCTCTCGCGCGGGCTGGACGTGAACGTGTTCGCCCCCGGGCTGAGCTTCTTCTTCGACTCGCACCTGGACTTCTTCGAGGAGATCGCCAAGTTCCGCGCCGCCCGCCGGATCTGGGCCCGCTGGCTGCGTGACGTCTATGGCGCGACCAGCGAGAAGGCCCTGTGGCTGCGGTTCCACACACAGACCGCCGGCGTGTCGCTGACCGCCCAGCAGCCGGTCAACAACGTGGTGCGTACCGCCGTCGAGGCCCTCGCGGCGGTGCTCGGCGGCACCAACTCGCTGCACACCAACGCGCTGGACGAGACCCTGGCGCTGCCGACCGACGAGTCCGCCGAGATCGCCCTGCGTACCCAGCAGGTGCTGATGGAGGAGACCGGTGTGGTCAACGTGGCCGATCCGCTCGGCGGCTCCTGGTACGTGGAGGCGTTGACCGACAAGATCGAGGCCGAGGCCGAGGAGATCTTCGCCCGGATCCGGCAGCTCGGCGGGGAGGGCCCGCACCAGATCGGCCCGATGACCTCCGGCATCCTGCGCGGCATCGAGGACGGCTGGTTCACCGGGCACATCGCCGAGTCGGCCTTCGTCTACCAGCAGGCGCTGGAGAAGGGCGACAAGAAGATCGTCGGGGTCAACTGCCACACCGGTACGGTCGCCAAGGAGCTGGAGATCCTGCGCATCTCGCACGAGGTGGAGCTGGAGCAGCGCCGGGTGCTCGCCGAGCGCAAGGGCGCGCGGGACAAGGCCGCGGTCCGTGCGGCGGTGGCCCGGATGGTCGAGGTCAGTCGTACCGACGGGAACATGATCCCCGCCATGCTCGACGCCGTCCGTGCCGAAGCCACCCTCGGCGAGATCTGCGACGCCCTGCGCGCCGAATGGGGCACCTACCGCGAGCCCGCCCGCTTCTAACCCCACCCCCACCCCCCACCCCGGCCCCGCCCCCACCCCCGGCCCCACCCCATGTCGATCATGTAGTTGCCGCCCGGATAGATGCCGCAAATACCGCATCTTGCCGGTAGAAAGTGCATGATCGCGGGACGTTCGGGGTGGGGCGGGGTGGGGACGGTGAGAGTTGCAACGTCGGGGTTGCGGGTGAGCCGGGATTCCGGGCTCACGTGCGAGACTAGGTAACCATGAGCGACCCACGGATCACCTCGTCGATCTTCACCCGCGGCGCGGTCGACCTCAGCACGCTGCGCGGCCCCGCACCAGCCAGTACCCGTCCCGGCACACCCCCGCAGGGCGGCCCGTCCGCCGGCACGCCCGGCACCCCCGGCACACCCGCCGCCGGTGGTAACGCCGCCATCGTCGACGTCACCGAGGCGACCATCCAGGCCGATGTTCTCGAACGGTCGTTGGCGCTGCCCGTCGTGGTCTTCTTCGGCGCGGCCGGCTTCCCGGAGAGCGACGAGTTCGCGCCGGTGCTGGAGCGGCTGGCCGCCGAGGGTAACGGCGCGTGGGTGCTGGCCCGGGTCGACGTGCAGGAAAATCCGCGGATCGCCCAGATGTTCCGGGTCCAGGGCATCCCGATGGTCTACGCGGTGGTCGGCGGTCAGCCGGTGGACGCGTTCTCCGGTGTGGTGCCCGAGGCGCAGTTGCGACAGTGGATTCAGGCCGTCCTCAAGGCCGGCGGCGTGGCCGTCGCCGAGCCGGAGGACCCCCGCCTCGACGAGGCCGACGACGCGCTGATGAGCGGCGATCTGGATGCCGCCGAGCGGGCGTACCGGAAGATCCTCGCCGACGCGCCGGCGGACGCCGCGGCCGAGGCGGGCCTGGCCCAGGTCGGGGTTGCCCGCCGGGTGGCCGGCGCCGACCCGGCCGCCGCGCTGGCCGCCGCCGAGAGCGCTCCCGACGACGTGGCGGCCCAGTTGCTGGCCGCCGACGTCGAGGTGCTCAGCGGCCAGGCCGAGCAGGCGTACGCGCGGCTGGTCGGTCTGGTCCGGCGCACCGCCGGCGAGGACCGGGAGACGGTACGCCAGCACCTGGTCTCGCTGTTCACCATCGCCGGCCCGGACGATCCGGCGGTCGCCTCGGCACGGCGGGCCCTGGCCAGCGCACTGTTCTGAGTTCGTAGCACGCCAGCGCGGGCCGGCGTTCCGGCCGGCCCGCCCGACCACCGAGGACGGGAGCTCATGATGCGCCGGATCGCCGTCCTCGACGCGCCGACAAATCTCGGTCTACGGCCGCCGACGTCCACGTCGGTGCCGGGCTGCGCCAAGGCACCGGGCGCGCTGCGCGACCACGACCTGCTGGCCCGGCTGCGGGCCCGCGACGCCGGCTGCCTCACCCCACCCCGGTACGACCCGGGCGACTGGCGGCCCGGCGACGGGGTCTGCCACGCCCGGGAGATCGCGGACTACTCGCTGGCGCTCGCCGAGCGGGTCGGTTCGATCATCGATCGGGGCGAGTTCCCGGTGGTGCTCGGCGGCGACTGCTCGGTGCTGCTCGGCTCGGCGCTGGCCATGCACCGGCTCGGCGAGGCGGTCGGCGGGCGGATCGGGCTGGTCTTCGTGGACGGGCACTCCGACTTCCGGCACCCCGGCAACGCCTCCTACGTGGGTGCGGCGGCCGGCGAGGACCTCGCCCTGGTCACCGGGCGTGGGCAGGCCGACCTGGCCGCGCTGGAGGGGCGCCGACCCTACTTCCGTGACATCGACGTGGTGGTGCTCGGCATCCGGGCGCAGGACGAGTACCGGCTCGACCTCCAGGCGGCCGGGATCGTCACCCGGCCGGTGCCGGCGCTGCGTGCCGAGGGCGCGGCCCGGACGGCCCAGTGGGCGCACGAGCAACTCGCCGACTGCGCGGGCTACTGGGTGCACATCGACGTCGACGTGCTCGACCCGGCGGTGATGCCCGCCGTGGACGCGCCGGACCCGGGCGGGATCGCCTTCGCCGAGCTGGAGATCCTGCTCGCCGGCCTGGTCGACACCCCGCACTGCCTCGGTGTCGAGCTGACCGTCTTCGACCCCGACTACGACCCGGACGGCTCTTACGCCGCCGAGATCGTCAACACCGTGGTCGCCGGGCTGGCGCCGGTCACCGCCCCGGAGGCGGTGCCGCCTCGGCTGCTGTCGGCCCGCCCGACCCCGGCCCCACGACGCGGCAACGGCCGGCCCACGCGTGCCCCCGGGCGACCCGACGGCCCCCGACCCGCGCCCATCGACGAGGCGCGGTACGCGGATGACGCCGCGCCCTCGATCGGTGCCGGCGTACCCGCCGCCGACACCTCCACCGTGCGCCCGGCCGACCGGGTCGGCACCGACCTGGCGAGCCGGCTGCCCCTCGGTGCCCTGGCCCCGCCCGAGCCGGAGCCGCTGGGCATCCTCGGCCCGGTCCACTCGGAGCCGGCCGTCGGCCCTGCCGCGGTGGACCGGGAGCCGGTAGGCCCGCCCGCCTCAGCGGGCCCAGGCCTCCTGCGCCGAGCGTCACCAGACCCCAACGAAGCAGACACCGCCTAGCCCCCCACCCCCCCACGCCCAACCCGCCCCGGTGATCAAGAGTTTCGCGTCAGGCCTGAGCCGGTTCTTGACGCAAACCTCTTGATCACCAGTGCGAGCGAGGGGCGCTCCGGGTCAGGGGGTTGGGAGGGCGCGGAGGAAGCGCTCGGCGATCGGGACGGCCGAGGCCGTGCTGGCCCCGCCCTTCTCCACGAACACGGCGAACGCCACGTCACCCCGCCAGCCGACGAACCAGGCGTGCGTGTGGGCCGGGTTGTTGTCGAACTCGGCGGTGCCGGTCTTGCCGTACACCGCACCGCCCGGCACGTCCTTGAGCGCGCTGCCGGTGCCCGAGGTGACCACCTCGCGCATCATGGTGCGCAGCGCCTCGACCGACTCCGGCTTGAGCTGCTCGCCGGCCGCCGCGGGCTTGGCCGGCACTGGGTCGAGCAGCAGCTTCGGCTGCTCGAATCGGCCCCGGACGACCGCAGCGGTGGCACCGGCCATCGCCAGCGGGCTCACCAGCGTGGTGCCCTGCCCGAACGAGGCGGCTGCCTGCTCGGCGGGGCTGCCGCCGGTCGACACCTTGCCGGTGAAGGCGTCGATGCCGAGGTCCCACTGCCCCTCCAGGCCCAGCGAGCGGCCGGCGACCGCCAGCCCGTCAGCGCCCAGCTTGGGGGCCAGCGCCGCGAACGCGGTGTTGCAGGACTTGGCGAAGTCGGTGCGGAACGGCACCGAGCCGAGCGCGAAGTTGTCGGAGTTCTTGAAGGAGCGGCCGTCGGTGGTGAACGTCTTCGGGCAGTTGACCGGGCCGTCCAGGCTGACCGCGCCCTTGTCGAGCAGGCCCAGCGCGCTGACCATCTTGAACGTGGAGCCCGGCGGCACCTGCGCGGTGAACGCCAGGTTCTCCCCGGTCGGCCCGGGTCCGTTCGCCGCGGCGAGCACCGCGCCGTCGCTGACCCGTACGGCCACCAGCGCGGACCGGTGCGGCTCCGCGCGTAGTGCGCCGTCGGCCGCGTTCTGGGCGGCCACGTCGAGCGTGGTCTTGAGCGCCTGGCCGGGCTGCGGGTCGCGGCGGAACAGCTCGGTGCCGGTGGGCTCCAGCGTGCCGCCCTGGCCGGAACGCTTGATCACCACGACCACCCCGGGTACGCCGCGCAGCCGATCCTCGTAGCGGCCCTGCAGCCCGCCATGACCGACCAGGTCGCCGGTGGCGTACAGGTCGGGGTGCGCCTCCAGGTCGTCGGCCTGCGCCGAGTCGACAGTGCCGAGCAGCGCCCGGGCGAATTCCCGGGTCGGTGCCAGGTCGAGCGTGTCGGACTGGAACTTGGTGCCGGGCAGGTCGTAGATCCGGGGCTTGATCTGCTTGTACGCCTCCTCGCGCAGCGACACCACCTCGACGAACACGTTCGGATCGGCCTTGGACACCCGCTGCGGCAGGTCGGTCAGGTCGACGGCGGGGACCAGCGTCGGGCGGATCGCCTTGAAGGCCGCGTCGAGGTCCTTGACCAGCTTCTTGATGTCGGTGACCTGGCTGGGCTGCACGCCCACCCGGACCACCGGGCGGGGCGCCACGATCGGCTGCCCGGCGGCGTCCAACAGAGCGCCCCGGGGCGCGCTGACGCGGCGCAGCCCGAGGTGGTCACCGTCGACGAGTTGCTCCTGCACCACCTCGGGCTCCCAGATCACCTGCCACTGGTCGTCGTCGCCCTGGGCGAGCCGGACCTGCCGGTCGTACGCCCAGCGGGTCTTGTCGGGCAGGTTCCACTCCACCCGCACGGTCGCGACGGCCGTGTCCTTGGTGATCTTCGGCTCACCCTTGCGGGTCAGCGTGGGCGGGGTGGCCGCCAGTTCGCCGGAGAGATCCTTGATCTCCTGCATCACCTGGCCCGCCGGCAGCTTGGCACCGGTCGCGTCGACCAGGCCGACGGCCTGGAGGTTGCCCTTGCGCCAGCCGGTGAGGAAGGCGTCGACACTGCGCTGCGGCCCGTCGTCGCCCCCGCAGGCGGCCAGGGCGCCGGCCGCGAGCAAGGTCGCGGCGAGAGCGGCGATTCGCCGGCGAGCGCGGTTCGGCCGGTGATGCGTGGGGTACGGCAGGTGCATGGAGCGGGCCCTTCCGGTCGCGGACTCTCCTGCACGCTAGTACGCGAACGGTGTCCCCATCGTCCCGTGTGCGCTGCGAAGAGCGGAAAGCCGGGCCCGCGCCGGTGTGATGAACATCGCGGGCCGGGTATCCCGCAACCGGCCAACCTCGTACCCGCAACGGGTGAAAGGACAAAGTCCCGATCCGGACGTCCGGCCAGTGGTCCGCCGACGAAGGCGCAGACCGGTAGGGCCTAGGCTGGGCGTCAGAGTGACCCACAACGCGGTGGGTCGAGGGGAGTGGCACCGATGGACCGGCGTCCGGCGATCAAACCGGAACCCGACCTCCGGCAGGATGACTCCGGCCGGGACGACGACAGCTTCGATTCCGCGACCGACGGGGACGGCTACGGCCGACTCGACACGGGAGTGACAGGGCTGACCGGGTCGAGTATCGACACCATCTACGATCTGGGCCTGCCGACAGAGGCGTTGGTCGACGATGTGGAGGACGCCGAGCTCGACGAACCGGTGCCCAACGCGGAACGGCTGGTGGCCCAGGCCGTCGCGCTCGCCGGGGACGACCACGACGCGGCGACCCTGGTCGGCCGCTTCTGGCGCTTCGCCCCCGACGAGGAGCTGATCGGCTTCACCGCCGAGGAGATGCTCGACGCGGCCCGCGCACACCGGGATCTCGCCCAGCAGCGGGTGCCGGGGGAGCTGAAGCTGCGGATCCACGAGCCGCACGCCGACCAGCACCACACCGTCGTCGAGATCGTCACCGACGACATGCCGTTCCTGGTCGACTCGGTGACCGCGCTGCTCAACTCGTACCACCTGGATGTGCACCTGCTGGTGCACCCGTTGGTGGTCGTCCGGCGGGAGCCGCTGGGCCTGCTCAGCGAGGTCTCCGCGGACGTGGAGCCGGACGACGCGATCGCCGGCGACATCATCGAGAGCTGGATGCGGATCGAGATCGACCCGGTCCGGGACGCGGCCGAGCGGGACCGGCTGCGCCGCGAGCTGCAGCGGGTGCTCACCGACGTGCGTGAGGCGGTCGAGGACTGGCCGAAGATGCGCCAGCGGGCGCTCGCGCTCGCCGACGAGCTGGCCTCCGCCCGCACCTCGGACAACCGTCCGCCGGTGCCGGAGAAGGACATCACCGACTCGGTCGAGCTGCTGCGCTGGCTCTCCCAGGACCACTTCACCTTCCTCGGCTACCGCGAGTACCGGCTGGTGGACGTGCCCGCCGGGGACGGCGCGGACGGCACGGGCCCGGTCGACGGCAAGGCCCTGGAGGCGGTGCTCGGCACCGGTCTGGGCATCCTGCGGTCGGATTCGCCGGAGGCCCGTTCGTTGGCGTCGATGACGCCCGAGGCGCACGAGAAGGTGCTGGAGAAGCGCCTGCTCATCATCACCAAGGCCAACTCGCGGGCGACCGTGCACCGCTCGGCGTACCTGGACTATCTGGGTTTCAAGGTCTTCAACGAGGCCGGCGAGGTGATCGGCGAGCGGCGCTTCCTGGGCCTGTTCTCCACGGCGGCATACCGGACCAGCGTGCGTGAGCTGCCGGTGGTACGCCGCAAGGTGGCCGAGGTGCTGGACCGCTCCGGCCTGAGCCGGCGCAGCCACTCCGGCAAGGATCTGATCCAGATCCTGGAGACCTACCCGCGCGACGAGCTGTTCCAGATCAAGACCGACGACCTCTACCACGCGGTGATCGGCGTGCTGCGGATGGCCGGTCGCCGGCAGCTCCGGGTCTTCCTGCGGCGCGACGCGTACGGGCGGTTCATCTCCTGCCTGATCTACCTGCCCCGGGACCGGTTCACCACGCAGAACCGGCTGCGGATGCAGGACATCCTGCTGCGCGAGCTGAACGGTGTCGGGGTGGACTACACCACCCGGGTCACCGAGTCGATGCTCGCTCGGGTGCACTTCATCGTCCGCACCGACCCGACCCGGCCGCCCGGCGACATCGACGCCGACCTGCTGGCCGAGGAGTTGGCCGACGCGACCCGGCTCTGGGACGACGACTACCGGCTGGTGCTGGAGCGCAAGCTCGGCGACGAGCAGGCCAAGCACCTGTTCACCCGGTACGCCGACGCGTTCCCGGAGGGCTACAAGGACGGGCACACGCCGTACGAGGCGATGAAGGACCTGGCCAAGCTGGAGCTGCTGGAGGAGTCCGGTCAGCTCGAGATGCACCTGTTCCGCAAGCAGCACGCGCCCCGACCGGGCACCCGGGTGCCCGGCGCGGATCTGGCCGAGGCGATGGACGTCCGGTTCAAGGTCTACCGGTACGGCGAGCCGATGATGCTCTCCGCCGTGCTGCCGGTGCTGCACTCGCTCGGTGTCCGGGTGGTCGACGAGCACCCGTACGAGGTGGACCGGATCGACGGCCGGGTCTACCTGTACGACTTCGGCCTGCGGCTGCCCGAGGGGCACCAGGAGCTGGCCGAGGTACGCCCGCACGTGGAGAACGCGTTCGCGGCGGCCTGGCGCGGTGAGGCCGAGGTGGACCGGTTCAACGAGCTGGTGCTGCGCGGCGGGCTGACCTGGCGTCAGGTGGTGGTGCTGCGGGCGTACGCGAAGTACCTGCGACAGGCCGGCACGGTCTTCTCGCAGGACTACATGGAGCAGACCTTCGTCGCGTACCCGAAGATCGCGGCACTGCTGGTGGAACTCTTCGAGACCCGGTTCGCGCCGGGTGCGCAGAGCACCGAGCAGCGTCAGCAGCGCAGCGGTGAGCTGGTCGAGACGATCCGGGGTGCGCTGGACGAGGTGGCGAGCCTCGACCAGGACCGGATCCTGCGCTCGTACCTGACGTTGATCGAGGCCACCCTGCGGACCAGCTTCTACCAGAAGCGTGCCGACGGGCGTCCGAAGGCGTACGTGGCCTTCAAGCTCGACCCGCAGGCGATCCCGGACCTGCCCGCGCCCCGGCCGAAGTTCGAGATCTTCGTCTACTCGCCCCGGTTCGAGGGCGTGCACCTGCGGTTCGGGCCGGTGGCCCGGGGCGGGCTGCGCTGGTCCGACCGTCGGGAGGACTTCCGCACCGAGGTGCTCGGCCTGGTCAAGGCACAGATGGTGAAGAACACCGTGATCGTGCCGGTGGGCGCCAAGGGCGGCTTCGTGCTGAAGCAGAAGCCGGGCGACCGGGACGAGGCGGTCGCCTGCTACCAGGAGTTCGTCGGCGCGATGCTGGACGTCACCGACAACATCGTCAGCGGGCAGATCGTGCCGCCCGAGGACGTCGTGCGGCACGACGGTGACGACCCGTACCTGGTGGTGGCCGCGGACAAGGGCACCGCGACGTTCTCCGACATCGCCAACGAGATCTCCACGGCGCACACCTTCTGGTTGGGCGACGCGTTCGCCTCCGGCGGCTCGGCCGGGTACGACCACAAGAAGATGGGCATCACCGCACGAGGTGCCTGGGAGTCGGTCAAGCGGCACTTCCGGGAGATGGGCCTGGACACCCAGACCCAGGACTTCACCGTGGTCGGCGTCGGCGACATGTCCGGCGACGTGTTCGGCAACGGGATGCTGCTCTCCGAGCACATCCGGCTGGTGGCCGCGTTCGACCACCGGCACATCTTCCTCGACCCGACTCCGGACGCGGCCTCCTCGTACGTGGAGCGGCGGCGGCTGTTCGACCTGACCCGCTCCTCGTGGGAGGACTACAACCCGGAGCTGATCTCGGCCGGCGGCGGCATCTTCCCGCGTACGGCCAAGTCCATCCCGATCACGCCGCAGGTCCGGGCGGCGATCGGCCTGGAGGACGGCGTCACGCAGCTCTCGCCACAGGAGCTGATGAAGGCGATCGTCACCGCGCCGGTGGACCTGTTCTGGAACGGCGGCATCGGCACCTACGTCAAGGCGTCCAGCCAGACCAACGCCGAGGTCGGCGACAAGTCCAACGACGCGATCCGGGTGGACGGGCGCAGCCTGCGCTGCCGGGTAGCCGGCGAGGGCGGCAACCTGGGCTGGACGCAGCTCGGCCGGATCGAGTACGCGTTGACCGGTGGTCGGATCTACACCGACTTCATCGACAACGCGGCCGGGGTGGACACCTCCGACCACGAGGTGAACATCAAGATCCTGCTGAACACCGCTGTCGGCGATGGTGAGCTGACCACCAAGGACCGGGACGAGCTGCTGGCCGGGATGACCGACGAGGTCGCCGAGCTGGTGCTCCGGGACAACTACGACCAGGCCCGGGCGATCAACAATGCCCAGGCCCAGGCGTCCTCGCTGCTCCCGGTGCACCGTCGGATGATCAACGAGCTGGAGCGTTCCGGTGCACTTGACCGGGCGCTGGAGGCGCTGCCGCCGGACAAGGAGCTGGCGGTCCGGAGTGAGTCCGGGCTGACCGCGCCGGAGTTCGCCGTGCTGCTCGCGTACGTGAAGATCGTCCTGGAGCGGGAGATCCTCACCGAGGGGCTGGCCGACGAGGAGTGGACGACCGAGGTCCTGGTCAACTACTTCCCGACGCCGATGCGCGAGCGGTTCGCCGACCGGATGGGTCAGCACCGGCTGCGTCGCGACATCGTCACCACCGTGCTGGTCAACGAGGCCATCAACCGGGGCGGCATCTCGTTCGTCTTCCGGGTGGTCGAGGAGACCGCGGCCAGCGCGGCCGACGTGATCCGGGCGTACGTGGTGGTCCGCGAGGTGTTCGGGCTGCGTGAGCTGTGGGACGAGGTGGAGGCCCTGGACAACAAGGTCTCTCCGGAGCTGCAGACCAGCGTCTACCTGGACACTCGCCGGCTGCTCGACCGCGCGGTGCGGTGGCTGGTGACCAACCGGCGCTCGCCGATCGACGTGCCGACCGAGATCGCCCGGCTGCGCGACGGCGTGGCCCGGCTGTTGCCGGGGCTGGAGGAGCTGTTCTACGGCGACGAGCGGCAGGCCATCGCGGCGCACATCGACTCGTCGACCGACCGTGGCCTGCCCCGGGAGCTGGCCGAGCGGGCGACCCGGCTGATGTACAGCTTCGGTCTGCTCGACGTGGTGGAGACCGCGACCCGCAGTGGGCGGGACGTCGGCGAGGTGGCCTCGGTCTACTTCGTGCTCTCCGACCTGTTCCGGGTCGACTCGCTGCTGTCGAAGATCTCCCTGCTGCCGCGGGAGGACCGCTGGCAGACGCTGGCCCGGATGGCGCTGCGCTACGACCTGTACGCCGCGCTGGCCGCGCTCACCGCCGAGGTGCTCGACTCCACCCCGGACGAGCTGCCGCCGAACGAGCGGGTTCAGCAGTGGGAGCAGTCGAACGCCACCTCGATCCACCGGGCCCAGCGGGCGATGGGCGAGTTCGACGAATCCCGGGCGGATCTCGCCGCACTGTCCGTGTTGCTGCGCCAGATCCGCACCCTGGTGCGGACCTCCGCCGCCGCCTGATTCGGTACGCCGGATGCGGTCCGGCCGGTCGGGGTGACCCCCGACCGGCCGGACCGTCCGTGCTCGCGAGTCACTCCGCCAGGGTGGCGAAGACCACCACGTTGTCCGGGTAGCTCTTGGCGACCTGGTCGAACTGGCCGCCGCAGGTGACCACCCGCAGGCCGGGCCGGTCGTTTGGCCCGTACACGAGATCGGTGGGGAAGGACGTCTTCGGGTACGACTGCACCGAGTCGACCCGGAAGGCGACCGGTTGGCCGTCCGCCCGTCGGACGTTGATCGTGTCGCCGGGAACGAGGGCGCCGAGATCGAAGAAGACGGCCGGGCCGAGCTTCGCCGAGTCCACGTGCCCGACGATCACCGCGTTGCCGGTCTCGCCGGGGCTGGCGCCCGGCTCGTACCAGCCGGCCTGATCGGCCTGCTCCAGCGGGGGGACCTGGACGGTGCCGTCCGGGTTGGTGCCCAGCGACATGATCGTCGCGTCGACGCCGATCCGGGGGATCTCGATGCTGGTCGGCGCGGAACGCTCCAGCCCGGCCGGGACGTCCCCCTGCCCGGTGGGTTGCCCGTCGACCGGCGGAGCGGTGAAGTCCGCCGGCCCGGTGACCTCGGGCCCGGCCTGGGCCAGCGGCTGCGGCGGTCGGGGAGCGGGCGTGGTCTTGAACGCGGCGCCGATCATGCCGGCGCCGGCCATGGCGATGGCGACGACGACGGCCGCGCCGGCGGCACGCCACGGTCTCCCGTGACGGCCGCCGGCCCGTGTCGTCGTCACGTCAGACGAGCGAACCATCGGTCCGCCGACGACGCATCAGCACGATCCCGCCCAGCGCGGCAGCGCCGAGCAGGCTCGCCCCGCCGGTTGCCAGGCCACGGTCGGTGCCGGTGCTGGCGCCACCGTCGCCACCGTCGACCCCGCCGTGCGGCAGGACGACCAGCTCACCCTCGCCGCACGAGCCCTTGAGCTCGTAGCGACCCGGGCGGGCGTCCTTGTCGACCTTGGCCTCGCCGTAGTAGACGAAGTCCCGCTTGTTCTCCCAGCGGTCCTCGTCCTTGCCGTAGTCGTCGCCCTCGTCGGAGCCGTACTCGTCACGGTCCTTGGACTCCCAGCCCTTGTCCGAGCCGTACTCGTCCTCGTGGCCCTTGGACTCCCAGCCCTTGTCCGAGCCGTACTCGTCGGAGCCGTACTCGTTGTCCGAGCCGTACTCGTCGGAGCCGTACTCGTGGTCCGAGCCGTACTCGTCCTCGCGGCCCTTGGACTCCCAGCCCTTGTCCGAGTCGCGCTCGTCCGAGCCGTACTCGTCCTCGTCCTTGGACTCCCAGTCCTTCTTGTCCTCGTCCTTCTTGCCTTCGTCCTTCTTGCCTTCGTCCCTGGACTCGGCGTCCTGGCCGTGCTCGTCGCCCTTCCAGTCCTTGCTGTCCTCGTCGCCGTAGGCGTCGGCCGCAGCGCCGCCGCCCTGGCCACCATCACCGGGCTGCTGCGGCTTGTCCTTGCCGTCCTCGCCCTTGTCGCCCTTGTCGCCCTTGTCGCCCTTGCCCTTGTCGTCCTCGTGCTTGCCGCTCTCGTCCTTGCCCTTGTCGTCCTTGTCGCCCTTGTCGTCCTTGCCCTTGTCGTCCTTGTTCTTGTCGTCGTCCTTGCCGTTCTCGTCCTTGCCCTTGTCTTCGTGGTCGTAGGAGTCCTCGTCCTCGTTCCACTCGCCGCGGTCCTCGCCACGGTCCTCACGGACGGGCTTGAGGTTGACCTTGCCGGTGACCTTGGACCACACGTAGGCGTGCTCCTGCCGATCCGGGCAGATCTCGAGGAGCTTGACCTCTTCGCCGGCCTTGACGACGTGCGGCTTGGCATAGACCTTGCCGTCGTCGTGATGTCCGTCGGCGAACGCGATCCCCGGCGAGAACACCAGGAGCGAGGCACCGCCGAGCGCGGCGCCCGCAACGACCTTCCCGAGCATCTTCTTAGCCATGACCTGCGTCACTCCATCCCTGTTGTCCTGAGCCCGGCGACAACCGAGCTAAGACCGACGTTAGACCTTTTCACGAACTATCAAGTGAAAGATTCGTGTTTTGACCTTTGCTGGTAGTAAGCGGCAAAGGGGTGCTACGCGGCTTTCGCCGCTCGGAGCGCGGTCTCAGGCGTGCCAGGGCGTTGCGGGCGGCCCAGGGTGTTCTCGGCTCGCCATGCATCCCTCGCCAGACTCATCCGGTAGCGGTGCTCTCGCTCTCGCTCACGCCGCTCGGGCGGAGTCGGCGGCAACGTCCGCCTCGACCGAGGCCGAGGTCGAGGCCGAGTCCCGTCGATCATGGAATTGAGGTGCCGGCACCGCGGCGCAGGCATCGAGGCATTGCCATGGAAGCGCTCCCATGCAAGAATCGGCGCACGCGGTTCGGGGAGCCACACCGCGCAGGCAGGGAGTCGAGGGCATCCGGTTCGCCGGACGACATCCCGCCGCCCCACCGACCGGCCTGCCGGTCGCGCACCACCACCACCATCGCCCGGCCGGGTCGGGCACCCCCGAACATCCCGTTGGCGCCGGCGGCCGTCCGTGTAGGACGCCCACCGGGCCGTCTCGCCGGGCCGCACGTGGCCCGGTCTCGCCCAAGGAGATCAGTGGCATGAATGTGTGGAGAAGGCTGTCCGGCCAACGCCGGGCCCTCGCGCTCGCCGGCGCCGGCGTCCTGGTCGCCGGCGGGTTGGTGACGATACCGGTCACCGCGGCGCAGGCAGCGACGCAGTGCGACGTCGCCTACTCGACGAACGACTGGCCCGGCGGCTTCACCGCGAACATCACCATCAAGAACCTCGGTGACCCGATCAACGGCTGGACGCTGGGCTGGACCTTCCCCAACTCCAGCCAGCGGGTGCAGCAGGGCTGGTCCGCCGAGATCAGCCAGACCGGCAGTCAGGTGACCGCGCGCAACCTGTCGTACAACGGCAGTCTCGCCACCGGCGCGTCCACCAGCTTCGGCTTCAACGGCGCCTGGAGCGGCAGCAACCCGAAGCCGGCGTCGTTCACCCTCAACGGTGTGGCCTGCACCGGTGGCACCACGACTCCGCCGCCCACCGATCCGCCGCCGACCGATCCGCCGCCCACCGACCCGCCGCCGGCGGGTAGCAAGGTGAACAACCCGTACGCCGGGGTGCGGGGGTACGTGAACCCGGAGTGGAAGGCCAAGGCCGACGCCGAGCCGGGCGGCAGCCGGGTCTCCAACAACCCGACCGCCGTCTGGCTGGACCGGATCGCCGCGATCAATGGCACCACCGGAAGCAGCTCCAACGGCGCCTTCGGAGTACGGGACCACCTGGACGAGGCGCTGCGCCAGGGCGCCGGCTACATCCAGTTCGTGATCTACAACCTGCCGGGTCGGGACTGTGCCGCGCTCGCGTCCAACGGTGAGCTGGGTCCGAACGAACTGCCCAGGTACAAGTCCGAGTACATCGACCCGATCGCCGCGATCCAGTCCGACTCGAAATACCGGAACCTGCGGATCATCAACATCATCGAGATCGACTCACTGCCGAACCTGGTGACCAACACCTCCGGCCAACCCGGCGGTACCGCGATGTGCGACACGGTCAAGGCCAACGGCGCGTACGTCAACGGCGTCGGCTACGCCCTGGCCAAGCTCGGCGCGATCGGCAACGTCTACAACTACATCGACGCCGCGCACCACGGCTGGATCGGCTGGGACAGCAACTTCGGCCCCACCGCCGACATGCTCAAGAGCGCCGCGGTCGCCTCCGGCAGCACGGTGGCGAACGTGCACGGGTTCATCGTCAACACGGCGAACTACTCCGCGCTCCGCGAGCCGTACGTCAGGATCACTGACTCGGTGAACGGTCAGTCGGTGCGGCAGTCCAAGTGGATCGACTGGAACTTCTACGTCGACGAGCTGTCGTTCGCCCAGGCGTTCCGGCAGAAGCTGGTCTCGGTCGGCTTCGACAGCAACATCGGCATGCTGATCGACACCTCCCGCAACGGCTGGGGTGGCTCCGCTCGGCCCACCGGGCCGGGCGCGACGACCAACGTCGACACCTACGTCAACGGCGGTCGGATCGACCGCCGGATCCACGCCGGCAACTGGTGCAACCAGTCCGGCGCGGGCCTCGGCGAGCGGCCCACGGCAGCGCCCGAGGCGGGCATCGACGCGTACGTCTGGGTGAAGCCCCCGGGCGAGTCGGACGGCTCCAGCGAGCTGATCGAGAACGACGAGGGCAAGGGCTTCGACCGGATGTGCGACCCGACGTACACCGGCAACGCCCGCAACGGCAACAGCCTCAGCGGTGCGTTGCCCAACGCGCCCATCTCGGGTGCGTGGTTCTCCGCCCAGTTCCAGGAGCTGATGCGCAACGCGTACCCGGCGCTCTGACCGGGTAGCTCCCGCACCCACCCGCCGCCGGCAGTAGGTGAGGCACTGCCGGCGGCAGGTTTCCCCGGTCCCCGGTCCGACCGTCGCAGTCGGGCCGGGGACCCCCTCGTGCGCCCAGGTCAGGGCACGGTGCGCTCGATCGCCGCCCGGCCCTGCTCGGCCAGGTCGCGGCGGGCCTTGTCCAGGTTCTCCGGGGTGAGGTCCTGCCCACGGGCCATCACCAGGTCCTCCGGCTCCCAGGGCTGCTCCGCCCCGGTGCGGATGTTGTCCCCGCCAGCCCCGGTGCCCGTCCCGGTCGCGCCGGTGCCCGCCGCGTACGGATCGGCGATCACGTCGTCGGTGTCCGGAGCGAGGTCGGCCGGCCGGTCGCGGGGCTCGGCGAAGGTCGGCGTGTCCCGGTCCGGGCCGCCTCCGCCTCTCAGCTGCGAGACGGTGCTGTCATCGTCCACCGCCGAGGCCACCTCCGAGGTCTCCTCCAGCGGGGGTCGGCGATCGCGATCGGTCATGGTTGTGCCTCCTGTGTCCGACACGGTGCCTTGTCCCCTCGCGTACCCCGTGCGGCGGCGGCCATGCACGGCGCTCCGCCCACCCGACCACGGCGTCCACGCACCGAGCCGGCCCGGCGGCGGGTCAGCTGTCGGGCTGCTTCTCGTTGGGGGCCGGCGGTTCCGCCGGGCGCAGCCACTGCCAGAGCAGCATGAGCAGGCCGAAGACGAGCATCACCAGCCCGGCCCACAGGTTGATCCGGACGCCCTGGGCCTTGTCGATCTCGGCCCGGCTGTCGAAGACGCCGATCAACGTCACGATGATCCCGTACGCCACGAAAAGCCCACCGATCACCCGGCGGATGTCGAACAGGCGGGCGGCGGCGGAACGGCGCTGCTCGGCCTGCGTCTCGTCGATCAGCGGGTCCTGTGCCGGCTGGCCGTGGTTGTCCATCTGCCGAACCCCTTTCCTAGAAGACCGGGATGTAGAAGAGGGCGGCGAGCGCGACCGCGATCACGCCGAGCAGCACCGGGGAGCGGTACCAGGCGGCGTCTCCGGCGATCACGTCGCCCTTCAGGTCGACGCCGCCTATGCCGTACACCAGGCCGCGCAGCTCCTCGTCGCGCTTGGGTGCGGTGAGCGGGGTGATGATCGCGGCGACCACTATCGCAGTGACGAATGCGAGACCGGCGCCCCAGAAGCTCTCCTCCAGGTCGGAGTTGAAGTCGATGACGCCGCCCTTGTAGAGCAGATAGAGACTGAGCGACACCAGGGTTCCCAGCAGCAGCGACCAGAAGCCGGCCAGCGCGCTCATCCGCTTCCAGAACATGCCGATGATGAAGGTGGCGAAGAGCGGCGCGTTGAAGACCGAGAAGAGCGCCTGGATGTAGTTCATGATGTTGCTGAACCCGGCCGCGATGAACGCCGTACCGATGCCGATCACCACGGCGGCGACCGTGGCCCACCGACCGACCCGCACGTAGTAGTCGTCCGGCCGGTCGCGGCGGATGTACGCCTGCCAGATGTCGTACGTGAAGACGGTGTTGAAACCGCTCACGTTTGCCGCCATGCCGGCCATGAACGAGGCGAGCAGACCGGTGACGGCCACCCCGAGCACGCCGTTGGGCAGCAGGTCGCGCATCAGCAGCGGGATCGCGTTGTTGTACTGCAGGTCGCCCGTGTCCGCGCCGAGCCCCTTCACGGTGACCAGGGCCACCAGGCCGGGGATCACCGTGACCAGGGGGATGAACAGCTTCGGGTACGCGGCGATGATCGGCGTACGCCGGGCGGCGCTCATGTTCTTCGCCGACAGCGCCCGCTGCACCTCGGCGAAGTTCGTCGTCCAGTAGCCGAAGGAGAGCACGAAGCCGAGGCCGAAGACGATGCCCAGCCACTGCGCGCCGAGCGGGTTGGCGGTGCCGCCGGTGTCCTGCCAGGCGTGCAGTCCGGCCTCGCCGAGCTTGGAGTCGCGTACCGCGTCCATCAGACCGTTCACCCCGCCGACCTTGACCAGGCCGATCACGGTGACCGGGATGAGGCCGGCCAGGATGACGAAGAACTGGAGCACCTCGTTGTAGATCGCCCCGGACAGACCGCCGATGGTGATGTACGCCAGCACGATCGCCGCGCCGACCACGATCGCGGTCCAGAGCGGCCAGCCCAGCAGCGCCTGCATCACCAGGGCCAGCGCGTACAGGTTGACCCCGGCGATCAGCACCTGGGCGACGGCGAAGCTGAGCGCGTTCAGCAGGTGGGTGGGGCGGTTGAAGCGCAACCGTAGGTATTCCGGCACGCTCCGGACCTTGGAGCCGTAATAGAACGGCATCATCACGATGCCCAGGAAGACCATCGCCGGCACCGCGCCGATCCAGTAGTAGTGGACCGTCATCACGCCGTACTGGGCGCCGTTCGCGGCCATTCCGATGATCTCCAACGCGCCCAGGTTCGCCGAGACGAAGGCGAGCCCGGTCACCCAGGCTGGCAGGGACCGGCCGGAGAGGAAGAAGTCGACGCTGGTCCGGATCGCGCGGCGGGCGGCGAAGCCGACCCCGAGGACGGTGATGAAGTACAGCGCCAGGATGAGGTAGTCCAGGCCGTTCATGTTGAGCCGAAGACCGCCGCCGCCGTCCATCCCCGTCACCCCTCATCCCGCCGTCCCGTTTCGGTCGCGCGCGCCCTATTACCCGGGACGAGCGTTTTCACGCCTCCCCGCCCGGTCCGGGCGTGTTCGGGGCCCGTCGGACGCGCTCGCCCGGGCTGGACGGCGTGTGAGTGCTCACTGGCCCCCCCATCGCGTCGATCTAGGGCATATCGTCGCTTTTGTAGATCAACTAGCGACGATATGCCCTAGATCGACGGGGCTGTGGGCGGGGAGGGGTGGGGTAGGGCCACCGCGCCTGGGGTCTGGTGGTGCTATGGGCGTTTCGCGCCCTTTGCGTTCGGTGCCCGCCCTTTGTGTGTCGGCTGCAGCTGTGTGATCGACTCGGGATCAGTGATGTTGTTGGGGTGTCCCAGGCGTCCGGATAGCGCGGTATCAGTGACCTCGTGTGGATCGTCGGCCTGCCGTCCGGCCTAACCCCGGAACGGGGGGTGGCCTGCCCCGCCGATGCCCGGTATGGGTGGTGTGTCCCTGTGAGCGGGTGCACTCGTGGGCTGGAATCGGGGCTGGCCGGGCGGCGTTACATACCCTGACGATCGCAGCACCACCGGCCGCCCCCGAGCGACCCGCCTCCGGCCCTCGGCCTCGGCGGACAGGCTGCTAGCGGATGGGCCGGCCCCGGAATGATCCCCGGCCCGCGGTCGTTACATCTGGACCCGGCGCCACGAGCCGTCCGCTCGCAGGCCGCCGACCGAAACCCGGTGCCACGAGCCCTTCGCTCGGAGGCCGCCGACCCCCAGACTTTCCCCCCTTCTTGATGCGCCGGACGAGGTGCTCACATCCGCAGGTGCTGTTCCCCGGAACGGTTGCGGGTGTCTCTACCCCCGAAGGAGCTACCCCCATGACCACGATCATTCGTAAGAGCATGCTGT